>CAZZHV010000027.1:0-15693 GCA_964654135.1 uncultured Candidatus Saccharibacteria bacterium | reverse complement strand
GGTACCGGCTACTACAAGTACGACTTGGGTCAAGGTCAAGACGCCAAGGAGTTCTACAAGGATGATATTGAACGCGAAAACACCAAGCAAGAACAGCTGCACACCGAAATGGTCGAAGCTCTTCACATTTGGCGCGAATCTGGTCAGAAAGAAGACGAGGCAGTTGTATTCTCCAAGATGATTGCTATGCATGAACACATGGATGAGCTCAACGAGATGGCCGAAGACGTTCCTCTGCGTCACTCATACCACAACACACTTCGCGGCCAGCGCGAGAGCATGATGCAGAACATTCTTACTACTCGCTACATGCGTGAGCAAGTTCGTATATCTGAGGCTGCTCAGCATTCACCTGGCGCTATGGACTTTCATGGTCGTCGCCCAGTTGGCTATAACGCCGACAAGAGTATTAACCTCGGTAGCGTCAATCTTTACCCAGATGGCATCGTTGGTGTTCCTGGCGGTGGCGGTAGGGACAAAGACGGCAACCCGGTAGCCATGTATATCTATCCAGATGGCGAACGTACCACTACCAAGAAACAGCCATTTGAAATGGAAGAATTACCTCCAGTTACAAATCCACGCACTCCTGAGCCGCTTACTCCACCTGTTGACCCTAGTCTTAGGGGATTCGAACGTCGACGCGCCATTAAAGCCCGCGACGAAGCAGAGAAGGCTCGCCAGCAACGCCAGAACCAATATGATCAGGACATAGTCGACGGTAAGATTCTGGAAGATGATCGTACCATTATGACATTGCTCAAAGACTACGGTGATGCCGACAAGCACTGGTTTGCGAATCAGGCTGACGAAGATGCGATTGAAGATTACCGCGAAGTAGCACATATCGCACGCCAGCGTGTGTCCGAAGCTCTCAGTGAAGAACTCAAGGAAACGTACCCTGACGAAGATAAACTTGCTGACTTGCAGCGTGCCGCCAACACGATTACCTACCGCTTGAACTTACTAGAAGCTAATCATACAGACAAGAAGTATACGATGAGCTCTGATGGTACCATCATTACCAAGGATGTTATAAACCAAAGCGAAGGCTACTGGATGATCCGCCAAGACGGTTCAGCTCGCCAAATTACACGTGACCGAACTACTGGTCGACCTATGTACGGTCGTTGGATGCCTCCTACAGGTGATTACGTTCGATTCACATACTAGAACTGTTAGGCCATTCACCGTATACTGAGGGCAATGCGTAGCTTAGTTAAAAAAATC
This sequence comes from uncultured Candidatus Saccharibacteria bacterium, assembly GCA_964654135.1. Classification (GTDB taxonomy): domain Bacteria; phylum Patescibacteriota; class Saccharimonadia; order Saccharimonadales; family UBA4665; genus CAMLQK01. Next base: position 14,463 of record CAZZHV010000027.1, on the reverse strand, counting down.
ATCCCTCGAAATCTTTTTCAAACAATTGAACCTATGGGCCATTTGGCCGAGGCTGTCACCTTGAGTGTGTTGCACGGTTTTCCTGCACGCGGCCTCAAGGTGATTGGCGTTACGGGCACTAATGGCAAGACCACTACGGCGTTTATGATCCACCGTATGTTGCACGAAGCTGGCTTTAAAGTTGGCCTTATGACTACTGTAGCCTACGGCGCTGGCATGGACATCAAGCCGCAAGTGGCCCACATGACGACTGCTTCTGTGCCGGTATTGCACAAGCGCATCAAAGAGCTAAAAGAGCAGGGCATTGAATGGTTGGTGCTCGAAACAACCAGTCACGCTTTGGCCCAGCACCGTGTGTGGGGCGTGCCATACTCAGTGGCAGTACTTACTAACATGACGCATGAACATCTTGATTATCACAAGACGTTTGAGCGCTACGTAGCTGCCAAGCGCATGATGTTCGAAATGACTGACAAAAACCGCAAGGGTTTGCGTGTCGGCATTGTAAACGCCGATGATGCTCAGGCTGACAACTTTGCCTCAGCCGTAGCAAATCCAGTCCGATATGGTATAGAGAACGGAGATGTCAAAGCAACTAACGTTCAACTGTCTTCTGGGGGCGTGGCATACGAAACCGAGATCGAAGGCAAGACGTATCACATTAAGACACACCTGCCTGGCAGCTTTAATGTCTATAACTCTTTGGCCGCTGTTTGTGTGGGCCATGCTTTGGGTTTAACCGAAACACAGGTAGAACAGGGTATCGCAGCGCTGACTGGAGTCGAAGGACGCATGACGCATATCGACGAAGGCCAGGACTTTGACGTTATCGTTGACTACGCACATACGCCTGATAGCTTCGAGAAAATCTTTAAAGACCTCAAGCCTGTAGTTAAGGGCAAATTACTCGTTCTATTTGGTTCTGCCGGACGTCGTGATGAAGCGAAGCGAACAGTGCAGGGCAGTCTGGCTGGTAAATACGCCGACGAAGTAGTTGTTACGGAAGAAGACGACCGCGACATGGATGGCCAGGAAATTCTTGAACAAATTGCCAGTGGTGCCGAGAAACAGGGTAAAAAGCGTAACGAGAACCTCTTTTTAGTTCATGACCGTGACAAGGCAGTGCAGTATATTATGGATCGAGCACAAAAAGGTGACACCGTGTTGTTGCTCGGCAAGGGGCACGAGAAAGATATTTTGCGTAACGGCCCACGCGCTGCAGAGTTGCGCCACTTGCAACAAGACGACACGAACCCAGAACGTGTTATTAAGATTGACTGGAACGAGACCGAGGCGGCACGTGCCGCTCTCAAGAACCGTAAAAAAGCCTAACTTTTATACCTAGTTCTGAGGCCTGTCATAAATTGCTGACTATGAACAATTATGGTATAATTTTTTCGTTCAGTTTACGAACTGGACACTTTAACAAGAGAAGAGTTTGATGAGACTCGGGCATTTGCGCTCTAAAAAGAGAGCATAAGTATCCCAGTCTCATCCGAGATATGGTTCCACCGAGTAGTGAGGAGCGCAGACTTGTCTGCTTCCCTGAAGGACAACAACGGTGCCGGCAGCGACGGTGAGCGAGTCGACTACGACGACCCCTCGCTGAACGGTGGCCGTTCGCGTGGTCCCAACGTCGTGCACCAGCGTGCGCACTACATGGTCAACTACGGACTGATCATCATGATCGCGGCCGTGGTCTTCATGCTTGCGCTCTGCATGACGGGCTGTGGCCTGGCCGACAACGCGCAGCAGAAGGCGAACGACGTCAAGGCCAGCGCCAGCGCTGCCGCCGACAACGTCAAGGGCGCCAAGAAGCTCATCAGCGAGTACGACCTCCCGCGCAACCAGCTGGACAAGTACGAGACGATGAGCGGCAACTACGCCCAGATCACCGCTCGTGCCGGCAACGCCAAGTACAAGCAGGCCTGCCTGAAGAACGTCACCGAGTACAACACGTACTACGGTCAGCTCAACGCGGTCCTGAGCGCCAACGACATGAAGGTCATCACCGACGCCGGCGGCGTTCCCAACCACAAGCTGGAGAACAGCATCTGCGACAAGCACATGAACTGATGCATTGACTGCGCCTCGCTAGTCGGAGAAGCACGTGCTTCTACGGACCCTTTCCAGGATCTTCCGACTAGCGAGCCAGTCTCGTCTTCTTTATCCCAACTCTTCTCTTGTTTGCACAACCCTATGCGCCATTACGGTGCATATACTCGGTGTACCAGCTGTATTCTTTGCCAAAGAAATTGGCAATCAGCTCCGTGGCTAAGCCCGCAGTTTTGCGGTCGATATCATTGAGCGGATTGTACTCCACTACATCAATACCTAGGACATTACAGTGCTTGCCAATATATTCGGCGAGCATTTTTATTTCGCGGTAGGTAAGGCCCTTTTGGTTGGGCATACCAGCTGCCGGTGCGTACTGTGCATCAATTGAATCTAGGTCGAGGCTAATCCAGATATATTTTACGCGTGACTGCAACGAGGTGATCATTGGTAGCAAGGGCGCAAAGTTTTTGGTGAGGATATCGCCCATAGTAAAAGCGGCAATTTTTTCGCGTTGTACGAGGTCGACTTCTGCCTGGTCAAAATCGCTGCCACCGATGTGTAGAACATTGTGCTTGTCTACTTTAACTGTTTCTTTGTAGAGGCTGCTGAGGCTTTGGTGGCCAAAACCCATAAGAGAGGCTAGCTGCATACCATGAATATTGTGGCTAAGACTGGTTTCGTCAGTGTTCATGTCCCCGTGGGCGTCGAAGTAGATGAGACCAATATCGCCGTTAACTGCTACTGAAGCACCGGAGACGGCGCCAAGGCAAACTGTGTGGTCACCACCAAGAACAATAGGGCGACGTTGATTATTAATGGCATCCTGTACGGCTTGCGCAGTGTCGTTGCTGATACGGATAATCTCATCAACATACGGTAGTTTGGGATTAGTGCCACGCTGAACACTCCAGCGATCGGCAACGGAAATATTGCCAACATCAACTGCTTCAATATGTGCGCTCGCTAATTTGGGCACAATGTCGGTGTATCGATAGGCATCTGGGCCCATTTCGATTCCGAGGTTATTTGCGCCTAAATTAGTAGGCACACCGATAAGTGTGGCTTGAGTTTTTGCAGATTGTGTCATGCCTAAATTGTAGCATGTGATGAATAAGTATAAGCGGTGTCAGAGGGGCAGTTTTTTTGATGTGTAAGTAAGTGGCAAAAGCCAAAAAACTGCCCCCGCTCGGAGCTGACGTTATATGCACGATTGTGCTGTCAGCTCCGAGCTGGCGTTCTCGATATTCGAAGGGGCGGTTGACTACATGATGATGGTTGGTGCTACTCCAGCGCCCTGTCGACCTGCTCCTGGATCATGTTGACACACGAGTCGCGGTCGATACCCAGGTTGTGAAACTGCATGAGGTTCACGGCGCAGAGTATGCTGCCTCCCTGAATGTTGATGGCGGTGATGCCCTTGACGTTCAGGAGCATCTCGCTCAGGGCGGCATGCTCACGACGTGTCAGTTGTCGGTTCAGGGGGATGGAGACAACTTCGTTGCACGTTTTCCGGCCGGTGGGCTGCGGGGCGCGCACGACATGCTGTCGGTCGCCGATGCGGCCACTGTGCCTGGCAGCTTCTCGCTGCTGGCGTTCTCGAGCGCGGGCGTAGTCCGTAAAGCGTGCATCCTGTCGCTGCCTCCAAGTGGGGCGCGCACGTGAGCCATGCGGCTGTTCTACAACGGACGAGGTCACGACCTCATCTCCTTCCATATATCGGTGTAAAAGAACGGTAATAAATACTATAACATATTTCTGCTTTTTGTGCATTATTTGCACAGATTGAGTAATCTTGACGCCCTGGCGAGCCTGAACTATAGTGAATACCGAAGATTAGCACTCGCACAGGTAAAGTGCTAATCCCACCTAAAAGTTAATCAAAAGGGGAGAATCATGAATATTCCAGTCAAACCTCTCGCTGATTATGTTGTCGCTCAAGTTGAAGAAGCGAAAACCAAAACTGCCAGCGGTCTGTACTTACCTAAAGAAGCGGCCGAGAAGCCAAAAGTTGCTCAAGTAGTAGCGGTTGGCCCTGAAGCCAAACAGGTAAAGAACGGCGATCGTATTATTTATAAGAGTTTTAGTCCAACTGAGGTTAAGGTTGATGGCGTTGAATACCTACTCGTTAAAGAAGAAGACATTCTCGCAACTGTAGCTTAAGAAGGGAACTGACATATGGCAAAAAAAGTATTCTATGATGACGATGCCCGCAAGCGCGTACTTGCCGGTGCAGAAATTTTGTACAACGCAGTTAAGACAACCATGGGCCCTAAGGGTCGCAATGTTGTTATTAGCAAAAGCTACGGCGCTCCTACAGTAACCCACGACGGTGTAACTGTAGCCAAGGGCGTTGAGCTTGGTGACGAAGACGACGAAACTTTGGGCTACAAGGTTGGTGCTGAGCTGATCAAGCAAGCTGCATCAAAGATGAACGATGTTGCTGGTGACGGTACCACTACTGTCACAGTTCTGACTTACCATATCTTGAACGAAGCTAACAAACTGATCGCTGCTGGCCACAATCCAATGCTTCTCCGCAAGGGTCTTGAAGCAGCTGCCCACGATGTTATCGCTAAGCTCGATGGCTTGCGTGAAGACATTCAGGGCAAGAAGAGCCGTATTGCTGAAGTCGCTACTATTTCTGCCGGTGATAAGGTGATTGGTGATCTGATTGCCGAAGTTATGGATAAGATTGGTCCAGAAGGTGAAGTAACTGTCGAAGAAGGCCAGGGACTCGACCTTGAATCCGAAATTGTCGAAGGCTTTACCTTTGATCGTGGTTTTGTGAGCCCATACATGGTGACCGATACTGCGCGCATGGAAGCTGTCTACAGTAAACCTGCCGTACTCGTAACTGATAAAAAAATTAGTTCAATCCAGGAATTCCTGCCTATTCTTGAGCAACTTGCTCAGACTGGCAAGAAAGACCTCGTAATTGTTGCCGAAGATGTCGAAGGCGAAGCACTCGGCACACTTATTCTTAACCGCCTGAAGGGTGTATTTAACACTGTAGCTGTTAAGGCGCCTGCATTTGGTGATCGTCGCAAGGAAATCCTCGAAGACATCGCTATCCTTACCGGTGCGACTGTTATTTCTGAGGAGCGCGGATATACATTCGAGAACGCTACGCTTGAGATGGTGGGTTCAGCCCGCAAGATTATTGTCGGCAAGGATGCAACGACAGTTATTGAAGGCGCTGGAAGCGCACAGGACCTCCAGGCTCGCATTAACCAAATTTCTGCACAGATTGACGCTGCAAGCAGTGAATACGATCGTGAGCAGCTCGAAAAGCGTCGTGCGGCCCTTTCTGGCAAGGTTGCTGTTATTAAAGTCGGTGGTGCAACCGAAACCGAAATTGAAGAAAAGAAATATCGTGTTGATGATGCTGTTGCTGCCGTTAAGGCCGCGCTCGCCGAAGGTATCGTGCCTGGTGGTGGCGTAACGCTGATTAACTTGGCTCAGGGCGTTACAGTTGACGGTACTGATTCTATTGCTGCTGGTTCGCAGCTGCTTAAGAACGCGCTCGAGCAGCCATTCCGTGTACTTATGACCAATGCTGGCCTTAACGCTGACGAGTGGTTACCACAGGTTCGTAACGGCAAGCCCGGTCACGGTGTGAACGTTAACGACCCTAGCAAGCTTGTCGACATGAAGGCTAACGGTGTCGTAGACCCGGCACGTGTAACTAAGGAAGCTTTGCTCAACGCTGTATCAATTGCCGGTACGAGCATGACTATGGGTGCTTTGATTGTCGAAGTTCCAGAGAAGAACGCTGCTGCACCAGCTGCCCCTGATATGGGCGGCATGGGCATGATGTAAGCTTCGGCCTCCGGCCGGGCTTATGAGACACCCCATAGCGGTTTCTCGTCGCAGCAAAGCTGCTGCTCTTCCCAAATATGAGAAAAGGACCACAGGAGTAAATCCTGATGGTCCTTTTTGTTATCCGAACCCCTATTTTTATTCATGAAGGGTCTAGGCGGGGGAGTCGGTGTGGCCAAGAAGATAGCTCAATAATCTGCGATTCTGAGGTTTATTCAGGGTTCGCACACCTCGGGCTCGCATATCACGTACAGCCTGAGCTTTGACACCAAGTAGCGAGGCGATCTCGGCAGCGCTATACTCACGACCTTCTTCTATTTCGTATGATCCAGCAACTGATCGTACACGTGGGCTAAGCGGCAGCCCGTGGTTAAGCGCAAGTACAAAGGCTATCTTTGGGGCTAACAGCTGCTCGGCTAGTTGACTAAAAACTTCTCTTGTTTGTCCACCCAAGACTTCGGCTTCGGGCTGTTGTCCTTTACCATCTTCGATTATGTCGCCAAATACAGTGCTGTCTTTCTCATACGATTGAAGCTTATAGTCTAACGACAGCGGCTGCTGTTTGATGATGTTTTTGACGTCTCCCAGTAGTTTGGGGGTCCAGTTAAAGTGTGCAAGCGTCTCTTCATCTGTCGGCGCACGGCCTCTTTCCTCTTTTATCTTAGACCAATATGCTCGATAGTAACGTGCAGGTTCGCCCACATGGAGCGGCGTATAGATTGTTTTTGTTTGCAGCGTCTGAGCATGAGTCATCCTTTGTCGTATCCAACTGGTTGCATATGTTGAGAATTTATAGCCCTTGGTGTAGTCAAACTTTTCAACGGCTCTTATGAGCCCTATATTTCCTTCCTGAACGTAGTCAAGGAAGCTGATGCCACCCAAACCTGTAGGATATTTTTTAGCCATATTAACGACCAAGCGCAAATTGGAATTAATAAAAGTCAGCTTTGCTGCTTCCCCAATATGCACAAGGCGTTCGTAATCAGTCCTGTCCGCGGCAGGAACGTCTCCAGAGTCTATTTTTTCCTTAGCCAGAACACCTGCCTCGATAGCTTTTGCAAGCTCAACCTCTTGTTCGGGCTTAAGAAGAGGATAGTTTAGCTGTTTCATATAAGCTTCGAGGGCAGTCTGGTTAAAGCCGGTCTCAGTTTGCTCGGCAGGTATGATAACCCACTCATCTTCTCTTAGAATTATTGGACTTAATGATTCTGCAGCCACTTCGACTTTAGGCGTCTTTTCCTCGGCGATTTTTGGCGATTTTATGCGTTTAGTCTCATTGCTGGACTTATCGAGATTCTTTGCAGGGAGACTGACCTGAGTACGAGTTGGTTTCTCAAGCGCAGCTACTTTTTCGAGTCGCGGCTCTGTGACAATAGGGGCAATAGCATGATTTTCAGCATGAAGATTAAAGGTGCCGGCCGCTTCGAGAGATGAGCGAATATCTGCTAAGCGTTGGTTTTGAAGGTTGCCAAGTATGTCACCAATGACCTCAAGACCGTGGCCAATAGCCTCGTCAATTTCGTTATGTGGTAGCCCATAGGTGTTGGCGGCAACTCGCAAATCATTGCCCTTAATAGCACTCCATGCCATAAAAACATCCTGTTGATCCTCGAGGTAGTACTCTCCTTGTTCACGCGACGCTTTCATGCATGCGCCAAATACAGAAACAAGTGTGCCAGCTATTTTCTCCCGTTGTTTTTCTGATAATACGGCTAAGTTCGGTTGTGGGCCGAACACAAATGTTAGCAAACGCTCGAAGTGGTCTTCTGGTAGGGGTGTTGCCTCTACAAGCGCGGCAGTCTCATCGGCGACATCTTGTTTAGCTGCGGCTACAAGCTCATCTGTAGCAATCTCAGTTATGCGTGGTTGATTACTGCGACTAATATCAATAGATATCGGCTCGTTACCAAAACGCTGACGCAATAATGCCGTGAGGTCGCTGCCAAAAAGAAGCTGATCGATACCCAGGGCATTAGCGACTGCTGCACGTTTTAAGTCAGTTACGTCGTCTCTATAAAAGTTCTGACTAAACACAAGTCGAAAATTTTGTGGTGAATCGCCGAGCAATTCGAGGGCTCCAGATTGGATGGCATCTCGCGCGCGTTCAAACGCCGCTTCACGCTGATGGGGTGCATACGCTGAAGTAATTTTTTGCTCGAGCCACCCATACAGTTGTGGCTGTTCCGCATCCCAATTCCAGTTATAATCTGGCTCGCTCATGTAGAGCACCTGACCCGCAACGACCAGGCTGGCATCTCGCATGCTACGCAGAGAAAGTATTTTGTGGTCTGCATCACTTTCACGTGTGCGCAAAGTCTGTTGGTAATAATGGAGGTCATTAACGACTTCGCCGAGTGATAGCGGTCTCATCGAATCTTTTTTGCAACTAGCGAGCAGCGGCATGACGGTATCATCGTAATACTCTGTAACGGTTTTGCTATTAAGGAGTGACTCTAAACGTAGAGGATTTGCCTCGCTGCCGTAAATAAGCGGCATAAGGCCATACTGATGAGCAATCACGAGTCGCTGAAGATGTGATAATTCGCGTAAATCAGACGAGAAGGTAAGGTACAGATTGGCTTTTGCTGCAAAGATTTTATGCATTTCATTAGGCATGTCTCCTTGAAGAATGGTAGCATCGGCGTTGGCATGTACAAGCAGACCATCGTTCATAAGCTTATGAACGTTCTCGGCAACGGTATCTATCTCCGCATAAGGGTATAGTCGCGTAATACGACCAAGCATCGCTATATCGGGGCGATGCGGAGCCGTACGTTTAAGAAAACGATTGTTGATGGTGCGCTCTTTGTATGCGTACTGCGCTTCGCGGAACGATGTAATGCCACATCGTGCGGCACGGCGGAGATCGGATAGCGGAACGGTCCCGTTTGAGTCTTCGACTAGTGCTGTAATGGCAGCTTTGTAATTTTCTACTGCAGCAACAGCGCTATTGAGGTGGTGATTACTAAAGCCCCTAATGAGAGCGGGGGTAATTTCAGGATCATCTGCATATTTTTCTGTAAGTGTTGCGACATTTTCCTTGAACAATGAGAGGGCGGCATGTAATTTCTCACCCGAACGATAACTACGAGCATAACGGACGATGTCGCCAGGAGTAATAACTGGATCCTCTCCGAAAGTTTCTGACGCCTTTTCTACCCTGTAAATGAGATTTTGCATGGCTACCTGTGGGTTGCCAGGGTTACTTTTACATATTGCTCGAGCCAGTCCCTCACTGACGTAGTCGTATTCTTCGAACGATGCTGCAAGTTGTTTGGCGGTATCTACAATGGAATCGCTTTTACGGCTAAGAGCTTGAGTACGGATATGAGAATCACTTGTATCTGGATTTGCTTCTCGCACGAAACTGCGCTCAACCTGAAACTTTTGCAACGCAGCTACTGGATCACGATTTTCGCTGACGAGCCTGTTGAACTCTGTCCAGCTCATGCCTTTCTGATATGTTGCAGCTAGCTCTTTGTAGAAATCAGGGTCATGCGTGGTGGCTTTTGTTGTTGGGGCGGAATAGCCGAGCCTCTTAATCTCGGTTGCTTCATGTAAGAATTGCGTAATTTTCGGATAGTCTGCTGCGGTATCTATGTTTTCGGCTTTGTAACGACGATTGTACTTGCCGTTTCCTTTTTGTACTCCTTGGGAGAAATCTGTAAAGTCTTTTTGCTGGAAGAGCGTTTTGATAAGACCCTGGATACCTTTTGTCATCTCGGACTCACCAAGTTCATTAGAGATTGTGGCAAAAGTTTCTGCTTGATTTTCCTCAAGCCAGCCTAGATATTTTTTACCGGCTTCGATGGCACCATGTGGCGGCTTACCACCGGTAGGGAACTGACCGCTGCGTTTACCTTGACGCAGAACCGCAAGTGCTGCCTTAGGGTCGTCAGGTATTCTTGATAGATCAAATTTAAAGGCGTGCGTAGAAGTTTCGAGTGCTGGTTGGGCCATTCCTATTGAGACTTGCTTTTGTTCGCCACCTACGACAACGAACCCAGCGCCACGCTTCCACAGCTCGGTAGCTAAGCCGTCACGCTGTTCTTCGCAGTATGAAAGCTGGACACATGTCTTGCAGGCTTCTTGCGCAAGTAATAGTTGAGTGGCGTTTATCTGGCCATGATCAATTTCGTTGAATAGCTGATAGACTGATGTCTCATTGTCCTCCACCTCTAACCTGTCATCTGGTGCAACACAAGAACCAGATGGAAACAAACCTTCACGAAACTCGTTTCTTCCATCCATAGATAAGTGTCGGCAACTATACAAAATAGACCACGCTTTTGCAAGGATAAGCGTGGTCTATTTATTTGAGAATGACTAGGCTACCTTTTTTGGCCGCCATAGACGTTGGCGCCATATGTCATTGGGCTAGCGTTTCTGCCAACCTGTTGCCCCTGACCTTTACTAAACAAGAATTTGAGAACAGTTGAGAATCCCAAGATTGAGGCAACGCCAAAACCGAGAGTTGCAAGGAATTCCTTGCGGCTCATCTCTTTGTCCATAAGATTGTTGATTTGGTTCATTTTATGATCTCTTTATTTTTAAGCCTTAAGCGGATTGTAGAATAAGCTGATAGGCGTTGTCAATAGGCTTATGTTATTCAACATCGGTTAGCGGTTTAAGGGGACGATAGGCAGCACGGCGTGGTGCGAAATCATTAATGTAGCGCTGCGGTCGGGCAGGGCGCATGGTTTGCTGAGCTGCTTTGCGAGGTCGAGTAGGCTGTATAGTTATGCTTTGTGCGGCTGGTTTGGCGACAGGCGCTGCCATGACGGCGACCGGTTGAGGCCGACGCGCTGTTGCAACAGGCTGAGCTGCAGTTACGAGGCGCGCGTTCTGCCGAGCCGCCAAGCGTTCAGCTCGCAGTTTAGCGTCTTGCTCGCGCAAAGACATAACGTGTGCTGGTGCATGCCTTCGACGGTTAACATACCAGATAATTGCGACGCCCACCTGGTAAGCGAGAATCAGTGGCGCGCTGACCATAAACAGGGCGATGGGGTTCGGGTTGGGGTTCATAAGCGCCCCACCGACCACTGCGCCAACAATAACCCAGCGCTCGGCATTAAAGCTGAGCAACTTTTTGGGTTTTAGGGGCTTGATGCGGTTGATAATAAGAAGAATGAGCGGAATTTGTAAAAGCAATGCAGAGCCAAGCATGTAAACACTCACAAATGACATATATGACTGAATTGTGATGAGTGGTTGAATCTGCGCTGTAACAAATTGATTAAGCAGAAAATGTAGAGCCGCAGGCAAGCCTACGAAATAACCGAATACCATGCCGATAGCCGCCAAAATACCTGAGGCAATACTGCCCCAGGCTACGGCGCGGCGGGTGTTGAGTTTGAGTAAAGGTTCGAGATATCGCAATAACTGATAAACGATGACCGGTATGCTACAGGCAATACCGACATAAAGACAAACTCTAAAGAGAAAATCGATGCCGCCACCTGGTGAAGTGTAGATAAACTTCTGCCCATCAGCCGGCTTTAACAGTGCATCAACAATGTGATGCTCAACACCGTACGCGGCACAGCTAAAAACCGCTACTGAAACACCTATATAAAACAGGCGCTTCCGCAGCTCTCTTACGTGCTCAAGAAAAGGTTGCTTCTCTGCTGGCTTAGGAAGCAGACTGGTGGTTTGTCTTTTCTTCGCGCTTTTCGTTCTTTTCATTGTCGTCACTATTCAGACCTTTACGAATTTCACGCATTGAAGAGCCAAGGCTCTTTGAAAGCTCTGGCAATTTCTTGCCACCGAACAGCAGCAGAACGATTGCTAATATGATAATTAGCTCCGGTGTGCTGAAGTCTAAAAGACCAAAATTATTAAACATAAGTACCCTCACTTGTTATTGCTATTGGACGAGCTCATGATATCATAAGCACTATAGGAACTAAAAGCATTTCATTATGAACAAATACTACACAGTGAATTTTGCACAGGCATATGGTGAGAGCGCATACAGCGATTGTGTTTACAACGACACGACTTCATGTCAGACAAGTGGCGGTAGCACTGGGTCGGGTAACGGTTCAGGCTCAGGTACCAGCGCAGGTGGTTTGGCGAACACCGGTATTATGGTTGTCGCTTTTGTGACATTAGCATGTCTTATCATGTTTATCGCTCTTGTTGTCCGCTTGTGGCGCCGACCTGCAAAGAAAGTTGCAACTGAACCTATCGCAGTGCAAACTTTTGACGACGAACCAAAACAGCAATAGCTTGCTGCTAGATATTTTGTAGATGACCAAGCTGGGTTACTGCTATTGCAAGTAGCCCTACGCTTGCAATTAGAAGCGCAACCAATACCCAAAAGCGTGCTTTTTCGCTCATTCTATTGACTCCAATTTAGCTATGACCACAAGGCGATCCTTGGGATTCCATAGTGGCGTACATGTATATAACGTAAGCTGCGGATCTTCGGTCGCGGCTTCAATTTGTACGGCTGAAGGAGATACCTCTTTGGTTTCGGTGACTTTATAGGTATATTTTTTGCCATTCCAGAGTATAGCTATAGGGTCACCGACGTGAACTTGATCAAGGTGATAGAACATGCCTCGCGGATTTGTGTAGGTATAACGATGTGCTGCAATAACAGTATTGCTACCCTTGTCGGGTGTGCTTGAATGAGGAATACGCCACAAACCTTGCCGTAATGTGCGGATTGTCGGGCCGTCGTTGATTGGCGCATCAAGAACCATACTCGGCACGATTAGCTCATGTGCATCGGAGGGAATGCTGTTGGGCTTTGGTTTTTCTTGAACAATTTTAGTAATTGTTTGTGCCTGGTGGCTGTGCTTTTGAAAGCGAAAGAGAATAGCAGGGAGGAAAGGCATCACAATAACATAGGCGTTGATCAGAACAATTAAAACAACGAGCCCGGTGTTAATGCGTGCTAGTTTCATAACAAAAAGCTGCCCTTTACGGCCTAGGCAGCTTTGTCGGAGTCAGTTTGTGTGAAGTAGTTAATTTCGTTAACGATATCCAAGTAGGCTTGTGCGCGAACTTTTTCATCGCTGATTGCCTTGGCAGCTTTGTAAGCTGCAGGAATAAGCTTGTCGTTGTCAGTAGCCTGGATCATCATCATGGTTGTACGGAACTTTTCTTCTGGAGACTGGTCCAGGTGGTCAACCATAGGTGCGAGTTCCTGAATGGCTTCTTGCTTAATGCGAAGCAGGTCATCAGATACCTGTGGTTTTGTAGCAGTTTCGGTTGCCGTTGATGGCTCCGGTACGCTGTCGGTGTGCGGTGCGTCTGTCATGATGAAGTCGCTTGCAGCGTCGTCGTCACTTGGTAGAGCAGGCGCAGCTGCTGGTACAGCCATGCTGTTATCATCGAGAGCGCCGTCCGAAACCGGTGCGTTATGATCTTGATTATCGTGGTGTTGTTCTTCGTCGTTGTGCCCAAACATCATTGTCTCCCCCTTCACTTGCGTATGTAGATTATACTAATACTTACACAATAATAGCACAAGGAGTTTGATGATAATGCTTGATGACCTGAAGTACATCCATGAGCGTGACGCAGCGGACGCCTTGGGTGGGGCAGAGAAGCAATACGAACAGCTAACGCATGTGTTTGATGCTGTACAAGATATTCGTACACCCGAGAATATTGTTTTTAGTGCAATGGGCGGTTCGGCCGTAGCGGCGCAGATGAGTCTCAGCTGGCCTGGATACACCGTGCCTTTTGAAATTGTTCGTGGGTACGATATTCCATCGTATGTATCCGAGAAGACCCTATTTATCGCCGACAGTTATTCGGGTACAACCGAAGAAACGTTGAGCGCCATGACACAAGCAGAAACAAAGGGAGCTCAAATTGTTGTTATTGCCGGTGCAGATGGCGGTAAACTTGTCGCTATTGCTAAAGAAAAAGGCTATCTGGTTGTGCAATTGCCAGCCTCGGGCGCAGGTCGCTATACGGTGCTGCTAAATTTCCGAGCTATTCTTACCGTTCTTACGAAGGCTGGCGTTGTTGCCCAGGAAGGTGTTTTGGGGGCTTTGGCTGCCGAGGCAGACGCATTACGCCGAGCAGTTGCTATATGGAGGCCCGACGTAGCTACAAAAGACAATCCAGCCAAACAACTTGCTCAAGAACTTATGGGGCGATCGGTAGTCATCTACAGTGGCCCACAATTGGCGGCGGGTGCTTATCGCTGGAAAATTAGCGTTAATGAGAACGCAAAGCAGGTCGCCTGGACTAACCAGCTGCCAGAATTTAATCACAACGAGTTCACAGGCTGGACAAAACAGCCTGTCGATAAACCATATGCTGTTGTCGATATCCGTAGCAGTCTTGATCACCCTCAAATACAGAAGCGCTTTGAGCTAAGCGAGCGGTTGCTTTCGGGTATGCGTCCCGCTCCTATCGTTGTACAGCCCGAAGGGGAGACGCTGCTCGCGCAGTTAGTTTGGACAATTGCGCTGGGCGATTTCGTGGGTATTTATCTCGGTCTTCTTAACGGCCTCGACCCAACGCCTCTGGAGTTTGTCGACAAGCTCAAAAAATCTTTAGCATAGTGTATGCTTGAAAAACAACTAACGATTGCGAGGGTAGCATGCTACAACTAAAAAC
>CAZZHV010000026.1:0-15886 GCA_964654135.1 uncultured Candidatus Saccharibacteria bacterium | reverse complement strand
GTCAATGTGAAGCGAAGATGTTAAAACAAGTAATTTAGCCTCTGGGTCAAGTTGCTTCACTACTCCAAAGCTGTTTAAATACGTCGATATTTTGGTAGACAAACAAAATAGAGACATAACGCCCAACGAGGCGTGCCTTGAGTTCGTCGTATTTTGTGTCAACTAGTGTCTGTTCGCGCAGACCCTGGCGCAATGCAAGTAGGCTCGGTAGACGTGATTCCACTAATGTTTGGTCAGGGAGCGGATTGCCAAGCCACTGCTCTGCTCTCTGTCGAGGCATGACCTCCCACATAATGTGGTCTTGTACCTGCTCTCCGTCTGTATACGCAACAAGATGTGGCAGACGAACGTGACCTGGCGCAACCTCAGGCGGGTTGATCGTAATGTCACAATCAACCTCGACACCAGACCGGTCGGCACGATAAGCCGCCAGATATTTTCCGAAGGCACCAGCAATCAACTGGTGCTCCTCAATATCTACGCCTGGATCGAGGTCTTCTGGGCCGAAATATTTCTCTGGCATACTATTCCGATAACTCCAAAAGCACGGCCGCTAAATGCGCCGGTCTCGACAAAAATGGTGAGTGTCCACCTGGCATTTCTATGGCGTCACCGTTAAGCCATGTACGAGCTGCATACCGCGACCATTCTGGGCTAATTACCCGGTCCTCGTTGCACACAATATAGCTTGATGGAACATCGGGCCACTCAGCCATGCGCTGTTCGGTAGCGCGACGTTGTGGGCGAAGCTGGTCGAGCGCCCAATTGGCGGTATTATCGTCGCAATCGTGATAAAAAATATCTCGGCCGCGTTCTCTATCGTATGTTGCAAGGCCATTGCCTATCGGAAGGATGCCTTCTTTAAAGGCTGGCATGGCACTGTCGGGAGCGTCTTGTCCTAGCGCAACTTGTGCTTCGGTGAGAGTCGCATGAAAAGCTCCACACACAAAGAGCATCTGTCGTGCAGCAAGACGACCAGCGGCGCGAGGGATGATATTTCCCCCGCGCGAATGGCCAACGAGTACGATGTTCTCTTTATCTTCGAGAGCATCTACGACAATGTCGGCATGGTCGTTAAATGTTGCTCCTGGATTGTCAATTGGAAGGTCAACCGCAATAGTATTATGGCCCGCTGCTTGCAGTTCTGCCTCCACATACTCCCAACACCAGGCGCCATGCCAAGCACCGTGGACTAGGCCAAACGTAATTGCCTCACCGGAGCTCATCACAGCTCTCGGCGGTGCATGCGTGTGCGTATGCTAAGACGGTTGGGGTCACTGTATGGCGCCCGAGCATGCAACACAGAGTGATTATTAAAGAAGAGCGCATCACCTGGAGCGAGCTTGACGCGTTCAGCAACACTCTCTGCGGCCGCATCAGCTACATTTCTCAATTGCAGTCCTAGCTTAGCTTGCGCATCGCTAATGTATTTCTGATCATAGCGTGCTGTCTGTGCGTTAGTATCAAGCATTACGCCGGTTGCCGCTGCATCTTTAAGTGTGAATGGTACTTGTGTGGTACTAAGCTCTGTGAGTAGCTCATCGTATTCGGAGCGCGTAGCCATCCATCCCAGCATGTTGCGCACTGGTAGGATAATATTTTCTCCGCCCTTAGGCGAGCTACGCAAATTCCAAAACGCTACGACAGCCTCGGGTTCATTGTAGAAAGGGTTGTCTGTGTGGAATGGTATATATTCGGCGTTCGGGCTTGTCGCACTATTGAGCTGCCAGAGCTCAGTGCCTTCCATTGCACCGGTTAATGTCATTGCGCCAACACTACTAGAAACCTCGGTAATAAACGTGTCACGTTCAGTTTCTGGCAATGTCGCAAACGGCATTTCGGCTACGTGCACATATGACGCTCCGTTATCAAGCGCCTCGCCAATTTCCATGCCGAGTTCGGCAGGGTGTTGTTCGGAATATACAAGCATCATACGATTGCTTCCTCTACTTCCTTCGCGGTGTTAAAAAATTGATCCCAAATAGCAAATGGTGGCGTAGCGATAACGAGGCACTCGAAGTCTTCCTCGGAGGTCACCTTAACGTCATGATAGAAATTTTCAGGTACGATGAGGTAATCGCCGGGTGTCATTGCGTAGGTAGCAACACTCTCCGGATCATGGGCTGGCCACACAAATATCTTAGCTGTGCCCTTTTCGGCGTAATAAGATTCTTGTGAGCGACGGTGGTAGTGTCCGCGCGTCTTGGTCTTTGCTTTGAACCATGCGCGTGCAACAGACAGGTTGGCGGTATCGCTAAGCTCATTATGGAATGGAAATACGCCACCATAAGGTTTGTGAAGGACGTCAAGACCACCCGTTTTAATATATTTTGGCAGAAATGTGCGCTGAGGCTTATCTTTGTGCAAAAAGTTGCGTGCGACACATTCTTGCACGTCACTCGACAGATCTTGGAGGCCTGCCTTCCTTGTCGCTGGACCGGTTAAGAGCGCTAAAAGAAGCAGTGACATAACAACTTCTATGGCGTCATGTGACGTACCCTTGCCAAGGTGAAGATTAATAGGGAAAGACTTACCCAGTATAGTAATCGTCTTATGCATGCCAGCTTTATTGAGGCGCACAACAAGATGGTCATCTTCTTCGGCAATGTCCATAGCAGCGTCGTGCACGGCGTAGGAGCCTGGTTTTTGCAAATCGAGGGCTAGTTCACCACGGCCCGAACCGGCATTGCAGAGTACAGCACCATCTTTCATGAGCAATAGTTGCTCAGAGCCGAATACAGAACCTTGATAGGTGTTAGTGGCCATGAATACAACGTCCAGCTTGGGCATGAGCTTATCAAGCTCTTCTTCTTCGATGGTCGTATAACCTTGGTGACGAGCGAACATACGCTTGGTGGCGAATGTGTCATAAACTGTTACGTGAGCACCCAACGTTTGCGCAAGACGTGAGATGCCTTCGCCAATACTGCCGAAGCCAATCACAAATACCTCTTTGCCGCCGAGCAGTTTGCCCGTCGACTCAGAAAAATAGCGGATCACACCTTCTGGCGTAGCCCGCTTATTTTCAATATCTAATTTGACCGGCGACATTGCAACATTAATGACTGGGTAGGTAGGGGGATGGTCTCTAAAATAACGAACCCCACCTGAAGTCTGCTCTACTGAGAAGAAGGTGGGTTGTACTTTTATTGCATGCTGTTTGATGAATTTGCTGATACGAGCGCCATCTTCGATAGCGGCATCAGCTTGCTCTATAACTTTCTTAAGATCTTTGGGATCTTCCACTACTGCTATGCCGAGACTTTCTATAACGTCGGTATTAGCAACCTCTTTACTGTAGTCTACTGGATGAAATGTGACGTCAATACCAGCGTCTAGTAATGTTTTGCACAGCTCGATGGCTGAGAATTTAGCATGTGTACAAACGACTATTTTTTGAGGATAGCTATCTGTAGACGCTGCACAGGAACGGAGAACGTGTGTTAATAAACTCATATTCACTCCTTAGTGTGTATGTGATGCGCATATGCATCGTGGATAAATATACACATTGAAAATGTTTACGTCTACTATGTATATTTTTATGCTATGCTTGATTTTGATAGATTAAACGAGGCTGCCATGAACGTTTTAATTCGGTATTATGATCTGGCTAAAGTGTATGCCAAAACAGGTACTTCATCCTTTGGTGGTTGGTCGACAACTGCCCTCCTTCTCGAGAAAGAACTCGTCGATAAGCGTAAAGTTTTGAAAGCAGCCGACATTAAAGGCGCTACGACATATGCGCAGATTTTGCCGGGTGCTACGCAAGTGTCGATTGTTGCCAATACTGCGTATCATCTGCGCGGTCTTATGGGCTCGGTTGTCGGCACTGTCGCTTATCTGCTGCCTGCCATCTCGTTAATTACCGTTTTTGCTGCCTGCTATTTTCATTTTGCACATGATACCTCACAGCTTATGCAGCACATGGACGGTCTTATTGCAGCATTGAGCGGCATTATCCTGGCAAATGCGTATAAAATCGGTAGCAAGCATACTGCTAAACTTTGGCTTTGGGCGTTTGTAATTGTGGCATTTGCGCTTAAGCTCTGGGTGGGTGTCAACGCTCTGGTGATTATTGTGGCGTTTGGTCTTGGCGGGCTGATTTTATCATGGACTAATGCACGGAAGGCTCTCCGATGATAGGCGACCTCTTACAGCTTTTCGTAGCATCAATGCTTATTAGCCTTGCCACGTTTGGTGGCGGATCCCAAGCACTGTTTTATCAGTTTGGTGTATTGCAGACGCACTGGATTACAGGTACAGACCTTTCTGCAGTACTTGCTTTTGGGTATGCCACACCAGGGCCGGCCGTATTCGGCACAGCGACATTTATCGGCTTTAAAGTTGCCGGATTGACTGGCGCCATAGTTGGAACAATAGGAATCTTCATTGTACCGTTCGTGATGTCGATAGTGGCCGCCCGCTATCTTACGCATTTACTCAAGAACCCGCACGCCGAGCTTTTTGTTAAGGGCGTTGGTATGGCGGCGGCCGGTCTGGTAGCTGCTACTGCATTCGGTGTCCTTAATTACAGGGATGCTTCGATGTGGCAACTTGCAGTCGTAGCTGCTGCGCTTATCGCTAGTCTCCGCTACAAAGTCAATCCACTCTTTGTGCTGCTTGTCGGTGGAATTCTTGGTTTGTTCGTGTAGCAATTAATAATGCTTAATCTGTTATCATACCCATATGAATGAAGTTGTATGTCCCCACTGTAAAAAAGCCTTCAAGGTCGACGAAGCCGGCTTTGCCGATATCCTCAAGCAAGTCCGTGACCATGAATTTGAGCAAGAGCTTCTTGAGCGAGTAAGGCTACTGGAGAAAGACAAAGAAAGCGCTGTTAAGCTTGCCGAAGCTAACACCAAAAATGCGCTCCAATCTGAAGTTGCCAAAAAAGACGCCGAAGTCGCCGAGCTTAAAGCCGAAAAAGAGCTTGCTCTTGCAGAACTACAATCCAAGAAGGACACCGAGCTTGCCGAACTCAAGGCCAGGCTGCAATCTACTGAAACCGAAAAGAAGCTGGCCGTTACCGAGGCAGTAAATATTGTTGAGAAGCAACGCGACGAACTGGCTAACGAACTTAAAGGCAAGGACGCCGAGAAGCTGCTTCTAGAATCAACGCTCAAAGACAAGTATGAGACCGAGCTTAAGTCCAAAGAGGAAATGATTGCCTACTATAAAGACATGAAGGCTAAACTTTCTACGAAGATGGTTGGCGAAACACTGGAGCAGCACTGCGAAATAGAGTTCAACAAGCTTCGTGCAACCGCCTTCCCTAACGCCTACTTTGAAAAAGATAACGATGCAAGGTCCGGCAGTAAGGGTGACTACATTTATCGTGAGGCCGATGACCAAGGTAACGAAATCATCTCGATTATGTTCGAAATGAAAAACGAGGGCGACGAAACTGCTACCAAAAAGCGCAACGAGGACTTCCTTAAGGAACTCGACAAAGACCGCGCTGAGAAGAAGTGCGAGTACGCGATCCTAGTGAGTTTGCTTGAGTCAGATAGCGAACTGTACAACTCTGGCATTGTGGATGTATCCCACAGGCACCCAAAGACCTACGTCATTCGCCCGCAGTTCTTTATTCCAATGATCACTCTGCTCCGCAATGCCGCGCTCAACTCGCTTAAGTACAAGTCGGAGCTTGCTCTGGTAAAGGCTCAGAACGTCGATATTACCAACTTCGAAGACAATATGAACAAGTTTAAAGAAGGCTTCGCTCGCAACTACGATCTTGCTAGTCGCAAGTTTAAGACCGCCATAGATGAAATAGATAAGACGATCGACCATTTGCAGAAGACTAAAGACGCCCTGCTATCTTCGGAAAATAATTTGCGACTCGCCAATAATAAAGCAGAAGACCTTACTATTAAGCGACTCACACGTGGTAATCCAACAATGGCCGCAAAGTTTGATGAGCTAGACAACGAAGATCAGTAATCACCTCAGTGTTTTCGTCCGCTATCCTCAGGCTCATCAAGCAATCGATACATTCTCGCGATCTCTTGTTCCATGTTCCTCGAGTATAGAAAGAACGGTGCTTCCTATGTCCAACAGCTTAGCTTTGGAAAGAGCACACTCACTATCCGTTGTGCCATCAGAAAACGTATAGCTGTCCAAGACTTGCCTGCCATCGGCCCAAGCCATATCAATAGCTCCTTCAAGATGAATATCCTCACCGGTGCTCTCTCTGTAATTAACGCTGGAGAAAATGGAAGTTACAAAACCATTGGTTGATTTGTCAGATGTATACAATTTGCGTCGGGACGTGTCCCGCGAATAAAACGTGATCTCGCGAGTAGTTTCCTTTCTAACGTCCTTTTCGTCGGTGCGTTGCTTTATAGCGAGCCATAGTTCCTGTACGTCCTTAGCCCCAAAGAGTCTAAGCAAACCACGTCGTGACAGATTATCAGGATCGGCATAATCATTAGACTCAAAAAAGCGGCAGCCTTCAGGAACTATGCTGAGAATGAAGTCGCCATGACGGCCTTTCGGCAAATCCAAGTGGAGTGGTATCTTCATGCCCAAGGGATCGTCAATAGACGAATCTAATGGCTTGCGAATCTCTAAGTGTTTTTCTAGCACCGTGAACCTGCAATTCTCGCGAATGTCCATGCTCCAAAGGTTTTTGGTTACCAAGTATACTGAACTGTCGCCAATCCTCTCGCCAATAGGAACGACATTCTCTGCCTGCTCATGTATATACAGGAGGGTGTCCGTGATTTCCTGGTCTGATGCCCGAGGTGCTTGTTCTGTCATAACTGACGGTTATTGTAACAGACTGAGTAGATCTAGCATCGCGACGAAGCTTCTAGTACAATAGTGGCTTTACAACCATAAGAGGAATACTGTCTGTCATGAGTCCTGAATCACGAAACTTCAAATCTGAACCTAGTAGGCTGCCTCGTGCTGCCGTAGCGCTTGCGGCGCTCTCGGTATTTGCAGCCGGTTGTGGCGGCGCCGAAACTGGTCCGACGTCACCTACCTCCGCTTCACAGGCTGTCGAATCTCATGACACTGGAACAACTGGTGCAACGCATACGCCAGACCATAATCAGGCGTCGGCTTCTACCTCGGCATCTACCGAACAGGGCGATAAGCCCAAAGAGCAACAAAAAAATGACCAAGCACCCAAGCCGGATAAAAGCAGCAAGGCGCCAGTTTCGACACCTTCGCCCGACATTGCCTCGTTGATCTTTAAGGTCACCGGCAGCTGCCATATGGACGGTGAACTCGAAAATTGGTCAAAGAACTTTACTCCGTATGGGTCAACACACAATGAAGTAATACAGCCTGACGGCACGATGTACGAAGGTGTTATTAATGATCAAGTTGACGGTCTTGGCCATTCGCAATGGAACGTCACATGTAGCGACTTTGCGCAAGAAGGTGACTATAAAGGCCTCATAACTGACCTTGGACCAGACAATGCGTATGGCACTGCAGACGACCGCAGCGTACCGTACACCTTCGGCATTAGCAATTCATAAAATTGCAAATGGTGACAGTTAATGTTTATCCTGTTAATTTGGCTAGGATATGCTATGATTGTCCCTAACTATGACAGCAATCCACGAGACCCCAGTAATTGACAGTACTTTTGAGCTATCCGATCAGCAGCAGCTGGCTATTGTAACAGCGCGAGATATGTTGCTTGGCTCCTTTGCGCTTTCAAGCCCCGAAGACGCGCCCATAACGGGCCGTACCGCTGGGTGTGTACTCGAAACCGAAGCGGGAGATCTGTTTGTCGGCCGCAATCGTGAGGTTGTAGATCCAGTTGCCTTTCATCATGCAGAAACGAATACCTACAGTCTTATATCCAAGGGCGTAGGAGAGGTTGCCATTCGCAATGTCTATATGAGCGGCTTCGATCCGGCAGCAACAGGCCAGCAGCTCAAAAATATTACACCCTGCTCTGACTGTTATGCGTTCTTGGACCCACACCTTATGCCTGATGCAAACATTGTACTGTTCAAGCCGAACACGCTTGATACGGCTACTGTACTCTCGCCAAATGAGTTTCGCTCGGCATATGGCACATGGCCGTACTCCGAGATCACTGCAACTGAGCCAGATGAGATTCTGACCGAGCTTGCAGAAAAGACGCCATTAACTGAGAAAGACCGCGACGTGGTACGCGACCTTCGTATGTTAGGTCTTGAGACCGGCGTAGAATTTTACCTTACTGGTAGCTCAAGCGGCCGCGGCTGGGTAAGCACGGCCTTACATGAACGCCTCGGCACCCAATATGGCGACATGGATATCATTGCAGTGACCAAAGCAGAAGACACTGCTCGCGTGCGCGAACTTGTCGCGGGTACAGTTCGGGATCACTATGGTGATATCAATGTACAAAATGTGGACGCAGATTATTGGGTTGTCACAGGTAAAAACCGTGGTACGCAGCGACATGTTAACTACGATAGCCTATTCATAGACGACAAGAAGATTATGGATCTATCGTGGGCATCGGACCTAGAAGCCGGCATGCTCCGCGATGATTATTACACCAATAATTGCTATCATAAAATATCATAACGTTACGCCCAGAATCCGTACGGCTATGGCTGTCTTCTCTGCTATCATACCTACATGAATAAATCTGACCGCATTGATGCCAAGGTCTACTATCAAGTTCCATTTGTCGAGAACCCTGATGATCGCTGTGTGCCAGCGACAATGGGCATGATTCTGGGCTATTTTATGCCCGAAAAGCGGTTCACGATGCCCGAGCTGGAGAAGCTCTGCGGCTACCAAAAAGGTCGCGGCACTTGGATATCTCGGTTTTTGCTCAACCTTGCTGACATGGGCTTTAAGGTACACTGCATTGAGGATTTTGATCACCAACAGTTTGTAGATGATCCAAAGAAGTATTTGCGATCAATACTGGACGACGAAGCGTACGCCTGGCAGGCAGAGCATAGCGATCTAGATGCAGAAGCTGCGCGTATACGACAGTACATGGCCCGCGGTTTGCCGCTCGAAAAGCGTGTTGGCACAAACGAAGACATTAAACGCTTTCTGGACGATGGCTGGCTCGTTAAGCTCGCAATAAATGCCCGAACGCTCAGCAACAAACCCGGCTACGACGGCCACTCGATACTCGCAATTGGCTATGATGATAACGATGTCATCATTCACAATCCAGATGGCGACAGCGGCAACATGTCAAACCAGCGCGTTTCATGGGAGCTGCTTCACAAAGCTTGGGAAGAATTTGGTGGCTCATGTTCACTGTATGCAATCAAACGTTAATGAAGCCTTCTTCTTTGCCTTGTGGCGTACTATAGTTTTGTCATGAGTGAAACTTACCAACAAAATCTAGACGATACACCCAATGGACACGTGCTTATTTTTGCAGGCCCTCATGGTGCTGGCAAAGACACGCTCGAGGCACAATTTACTCGCGAGCAGCCGAACGCCAGCCGCATAGTGCGTCATATCACCAGAGAACCTGCGCCTTCAGAAGTGGACGGCCAGGACTACCATTTCGTTAGCGAAGAACACTTTTTAGAGATGCTTGCAAGAGATGCTTTTATTGAACATGCGCGGTATGTGGGCATGATGAGTGGGACGAGCTATGCTGAATTTGATGACAAACTTGAACGCTCGCAGTACGCCAGTCTATCGGCAAATTTCAAAGACGGACTTTTGTTACACCGTAAACTTGGTGCACAAGGTTTGTCGAGCACCTGCTTTTTCATAAGTCCAACTTCGGAAGCCGACTTGCATGATAACTCAGAGATCTATTTGGAGAGTGTACGCGCGCGCATGGTAAACAGAGGCCGCTCCTCGGATTTGATCGAAGGTAGATTAGTGCAGGCCGCAAACTACAGAGAACTATATCTTGCTAGCCAGGAAGAGGCTATATACATAGACAATAGTGATGGGCGATTAGAAGAGGCCGGAAGACTTATTGCGCAAACCGCACTGAGCCTAACAATTTCTACTGATTAAGTACACGATGAACGCGCTCTTTTAGCTGTTCGTACTTTGTTTTTGTGTGCGGATCAGCCAAGTATCGCTCACGAGCAGTTACATAGTCTTTGAGATTAATAGGTGTGACCGTAAGCTGAACAGGTTGAGTATACTGTGCGGCTGTTGCGTCAAGTATGGCTCCGCTCGGCAATACGTTGCTATAGTGAGTCTCTTCGAAATCGCTAGCTTTTATATCATAGCGCCTAAGGTCCCCGCCAAAATAATCCTGCACAACAAGCGTAGACACAAGGCACTGTCCGCGTGCTGGGTTTTGCATTGACCACTCTGCTGGTGTAAATGATGTTTCTCTGCTCCAGCTATTTCGTAGTGCTGCCATGAGCTGCTCAATTGACGGCATATTCACTACTTCCTTCGAATTTACTATTGCTGAGCCATTCGGCAAAATTGTCCCAAATTTGACTGTTATTGACCGAAGGTATGCCTTCTTGCCAGCATTCTGCGATAGATTTGTTGGTTGTGGAGAGCGAAAAAATAGAGCGAGAAGGAATTTCTCCTGGCGCGGTATCGGTAGTGAGCACTGTGCCTTTTACTTCGCCAACAAAGGGCTGCACGCCATTTTCATCGATATAACACACAACCTCTCTAAATATGATCTCCCTTTGTGTATGCTTACGCATCATGTCGAGGATATCCTCGGCTTTCAGCCAGTCGTTCATGTATTTCATGTAGGGCCCAGGAAAGCCATTGAGAGCAGTAATATACCAACCAGCATCGTTTACGAATAGAGGTTTCTTGACCATTGCGTAAGCCTGCTTAGCTTTTTCGGCGGCAATATGTGCAATATCATCCGACTGCACTTCTATAAGGTCAAGATGCTTGCCTTCTACCGACACATTAAGTGGATCGAGATACTTTTGAGCAATACGAATTTTTTGCTTATTAGAGGTTATATAGTAGAGCATGCAATTAGTATACAGGACAAAAACACAGTAAAATCACATACACAACGTATATGTATGTGATAAAATTTTGATTCCGGGTTCTTTTCAATCAAACGTAAGAGTTATTAAGTAAATGCAATTCTCCGAATTCACACCGCCTGTCATTCATATCAACGTGCCTGATTTAGTAATTGTACAAACTACGGCATCTGACAAACGACAGAGCAAAACGTTAATGACATCTTTAGATGAGCTAGGTATAGCCGTTATCACCCTCCAGCAAATTCTGGCGGCAGCGTACATAGCAATCGAGGACACCAACCAGACGATGCCTTTTAGCGAAATAAAGGCTGGTCAAGCACCCAAAAACCAATGCGCAGCAATCAATAGCGCTCGAGAAGATTTTGTTCGTGATATCTTGGCTCAGATATCTATCGAAACTTCGGGCTCAGCCATACGTTATTACTTTAACCAAGAAGACATCACACCACGGATTAAACCACATTTCTTCTCTGATAGTGAGTATCGGCAAACTTGGATAAACGGAGTTAATGAGTATCTTTGTGGTGTTTTGAGTAACCAGAAATTTGACTGTCCTATCGCATTCGTTGCTGTTGACCCACGTCGCATGACGAACGATAAACTTACTCCAATGATCGGCTTGATCTCGGGCAAAGACGAGTCCTTCGAGCTACTTACTGGTCAGGAGGTTCGTTTGCGCAAGAAGGTTGACGCGATTATACCGCTGACTGCCAATACGATATACCTCAAACAAAAGATAGATGACGTCGTAGCGTACTTTACGCATTTACGTGAAAGAGATGCTGCGTTGCGAGCTGACCTTGCGGCAGGCACAATAGAGCTCGAGGAACAGTTCGACCGCGATACCTGGCCTGGCTTTGCGCTTATGAACAATGTAAAGCATGATGTTCGTGCCGTAGTGCAGCAAGTTATGAAGGAACAAGACGCACTTTGCGATGCGCTCGACCTTGAATACCAGACACTGTTTCGCCTAACCTCTTTACCAATTGCCGACGTTTTCGAGCGCGGCGGGGAACTCGAGCAATACTTACGCCAACAGTACGCATATGATTACTGGCGTGATATCTTATCCCTCGATCCGGAAAAAGTGAACTATCCTATCAAGATCGATGTTATTCGTAAGATTGCAGAAGAACAGCTCTTGATTATTCAGGAGCGCATGCAAGGCGCATCGTTGCCATTAGATAAGCTTCTAATACGTGATGGTATTTTTGCGGAACCAGATTGGAAGTTGCAGAAATATGGCGGCAAGCTGGCGGCCATAAAGGTTCAAGATGACCAAGTAGTCGATAGCAAGGAAGTAAGCTTTCGGCCTGTTGACCCTAACTACGCTCGCGAGCTTCACAGTATCTTGCATTATATTCATACACCGCGCTGCATCATGGCATTTGGCTTGTATCTGGAAGATAACGAGCTGCCTTTCTCGGTAGTCGCATTCGATGAAATCGATCGGCCGTATAAAAAAGATCTGCTTTTTATGTATGGTTACAATCCGGAAAAGTGCTTGGACTTGGCGCGCTTGTACAGTCGGCCAGGCACGCCATTTAACACGAGCAGTACTATTTTTACGCTGGCGTTCACGTACTTTAAAGAAAATCAGCCCGAAGTTCAGGCTATCTTATCTGCATTTATGCCAACCTATGCACATGGCATGTCTATGATCTCGGCAGGCTTCAATTATGGTGTACTCGTAAAAGAGTGGCGTCACTCATTTGCACAACGTGAAATTAACGGCAAAAGTGCCTGGGAACTTGTAACTAAGCGCCGCGTTGACGAGTCTCAGACTATTATTGATTCTCAATGGCCTCTCCTGCCTGTATTTGAACTAATGGCTAGTCTGCAATCGCCACGATTTACGCCATTTAGTGAGCTTGAGGGTAAAATGCTCTCGCGTCACCTTCCTAAGAAAGCAGCAAGTACTTCTTCTGACGGCTCGTAATTAACAACCCAAGCTCGCCGATCGTTCTTGCGAATATAAATGGGGCGCTCGATTGTTTCGGGCGACTCCATTATCCAGGAGCAAAGATAGCGTTTGTTGGCGTTTAACTTCCAGATTTCCATGAGCTGCGCTTCGCTAGTAATTCCGATCTCTTGTGAATGCGTAGCCAAGAAATCCATGACTTCTTCGGGCTCGGTAAGCTCTCTATTCTGGACGTTTGAAACGCGCACTCGTCCACGAATTGGCCCTGAAGATTCCTTAAAGTATAAATAATCACCGTCCTGTAGCTTTTTGTATGGGACGGTTTTGTTTTTTCTAAATTTGCAGCCGAGTTTCTTATCGCCACGGAGCATTGCCGCAATATAGTCGTAGCCGAAGAGTTTTTTGTTATATATGACGAGATGGTTCATATTCTGATTAAACCACAGAGGTGTTATACTTGCTACGTTCACACTCAAAGAGTGCGATCACCCACACCACCAACCGAGTAAGGAATACTCATCGTGGACCTGACCGGAAGCATCACACAGATCGACGGCCACACTGTGGGAATGGAGCTCGACTTCGGAGATGAGAAGATCGGTTCCGCCTATGTGTCGGCCAACGTGCCGCTGCGAGCCAATCCGACGGCGCTCATCCCGGCTTTCTTGCCGGTGGCTGCGCGTCTCGGACACAACCTTCGCCTTGAGGGCGACCTGGACGTGCACTCAGCGTTCCAGTCCATCAACGCTGTCGGAACGCTGGTTGGCTGGGACGAGACGCTTCACTCCGTGAAGCTCGTTGGCAGTAAGCTGGCTACCAGCGACCGAGCCACCAATGACGGCGTGGCATGTCTGGCGAGCATGGGCCTCGACTCGTTCTACAGCATGAACGCCAGGCGGCGTGACATCACCCACCTGGTGCTGTGTCACGGGTTTGACATTGGTCTGGGTAACCAGAAGCTCTGGAGCCAGACCGTCGAAGCTTGCCGACTCGTCGCCGCTGACGAAGGTAAACAGCTCATCGAGTTGACCACGAACATCAAGGGCCTGGTCGATCCGTACCTGAGCTGGACCAACCAGTACCACGGGGCTGCCATTGCGGTATTCGGGCATCTGCTCGATGACCACGTTTCGCGCGTGATTGTTCCGTCCTCCTACACGTGGGACGACAACATCCCGTGCGGCTCACACTCGCATCTGGACCCGTTGTGGTCAAGCGCGCGGGTAAGGTTCGAACACCACGAGCCTGGTATCGACCGGGTACAGAAGCTGATGACGCTCGGGGATAATCCGAATGCCATGCGCTATCTGCGCCCCTGCGTCGAGAACCTCGAGGTGTACAACTGCGGTGTTTGTGAGAAGTGCATCCGGACGATGACTTCGGCGGTTGCCGCAGAAGTCGATGATCGGCTCACCTCTTTGCCGCCGGTAACGCCGGAGCTCATCAAGGGCATGCCCCTGCGTCGGCCTCTGGCTGCACAGCATCACGTCGAAAACCTCCGGCATCTCCGTAACCTGCCTGAGGGCAAGCGTCGCCGTGACTTGGAGACTGCTATCGCGGAGCGCCTCCTCCAGATCGGCATCAGCTACTAGCTTCCCACTGCAACCGGGATGCATATTCTCCTAGAAAGGTTGGTGATCGTGACGCCAGATGATGGACCCGCATCCTATGCGACCTCATCTGGCCACAACCCAAGCATTGTTAGAGTCAGCAGATGTAACTGCTGGCTTTTATGTAATCGAGACGGTAACTAAAGCTTAGGACCTTTAGTTAGTCTGCCAGTATTCGTTTAAATCGATCTCCTATACCATAATCGATCTCTAGCTGCTGATCACGGCCAAGATAATATGTCTCCAAAGCAGATCCGCCGGTGTGCAGATGGCTATACTTTGGCTCGTGGTAAGAAGAATTGGATATTGCCATATTACCGTCGATGGCGATTACCTCCAAAGAATCTAGCTGGGGCTGAGGCGCGGCACTCCCTAGTCTTACCGAAGCATGAACCGTGTGCGCTCCGCTAAAATCAAAAATATTAGGGCCATTAGTACCGACTATTGCTATGTCCCCAACACGCGCCGGAGCGGAAGACGCCCGTTGTTCTATCGCCGTGGAGGTAATACTGTAGGATTCATAAAATCCCTGCAATTGTCCGGTGTGCATCGAAGCAGCAAAACGGAAGCAATTACTTCCTGTAGCGCGATGCGCAAATGTGTCGTCGAGTCTGTAGGGCGCTGAGTGATCTGCATAAAAGGTCTTAAAATACGTGGCAACGTTCATAGCGAGCCTGTGGGGCAAGACGAGTGTTTGGTCGTCAGTGTCAGTTGGGTTATAGCTATTCTCTGACGTCAAAAGGCGTTGCTTAGCCCACATAGTTTCGCCCTCCACATGCATACCTGCAACGCGCCGGTATGGGTAGGCATCTGCAAAATGCGTATTAATGTGCCTACTCGGATGCGTGTAAAGTGTTACCTTGGTTTCTTTCATGGATCAAGT
The DNA here is from genome assembly GCA_964654135.1 of uncultured Candidatus Saccharibacteria bacterium. GTDB lineage: Bacteria > Patescibacteriota > Saccharimonadia > Saccharimonadales > UBA4665 > CAMLQK01. Next base: position 544 of record CAZZHV010000026.1, on the reverse strand, counting down.
ATATCTCGTTAAAGCCTTGCTATACTATGAATATGACACAAAGCTTCTCAGAAATGCTAACAGAGGGCGGCCATGCCAATTCGCTCGGTAGAGTTAATGGGGTTATCGGCATTGTTCTTCGCGATGCATCGCGGTTAGATGAGCTCTATGCCTGTTTATTTGACGAAGATGCCTGGGTGCGAATGCGTGCTGCAGACGCACTAGAAAAGATCTGTCGTGAGCAGCCCGACTGGCTTCTTCCCTACATCGATAAGTTTCAGAAGGAACTATCCGCAAGTACTCAACCGTCGATTCAATGGCATTTGGCACAAATATATCGGCAAGTTCCTTTGACTGATGCGCAAAAACAATGTGCACAAAGCTGGCTCAAAGACTTGTTGTCGACTAAAGATGTCGATTGGATAGCTGCCGCTAACGCGATGGATACGCTTGTTGTATTCACAAAAGATGGCTCATTTCCAGTCGGCGAAATGCTAAAACTACTCCAAATTCAGCAGCACCATAAGTCGAACGCGGTAATTCGCCGTGCCACAAAACTACTTGC
>CAZZHV010000025.1:0-15904 GCA_964654135.1 uncultured Candidatus Saccharibacteria bacterium | reverse complement strand
AGCCGTAGCGACCGGAAGAACCGGACGTGGTGGATCCGCCGGAGGTCGTGCCACCTGAGGTCGAACCGCCGGAGGTCGTGCCACCGGAAGTGGATCCACCGGAGGTCGTGCTGGTCTTGCCCGAGCTGGAACCGCTGGTGCCGCCACTGGTGCTGTGATGACCACCGGAGGACAGCGTGAACGCCATCTCGGCGGTGTCGGCGCAGGCGACGGACGCGGTGTGCTTGTTGGAGCCGCAGGCGACGAGCGCCAGGACTGCCATCAGCAGACCGGCCAATCCGAAGCCGAGCACACGACGTGTGCCGTTCTGCTTGTACATCAGGTTACGCATGATCGAACTCCCTCTGTCCCCATGGGACGTTGGATGTGTTGGGGTCGGTCATCAGGTGACGAAGATCCTGGAGAGCCCAGTCCGCGAGTTCTTCGGCAGTGCCGCTTTCTTCGCGTTTGGGCGAGACCAGAATTCCCACCTGAGGTACTTGCTCTGCTGAAAATCTGGGGTTATATACCGGATACAGCAGCGGCTGAACGTTCTCCGAGTAGAACCACGAAAAGATGCGGTTCAGGCAGTTCGCGGGAAACGCTTGCCCCTCTGGCGGTTGCCATCGGATACCAGCGAGTCCATACTCGTCTGCCTCCCAGAACATCTCGTTGTGCCAGTCGCGAGACTGCCACGGAGCCGGCAGCGGAAACTGACGGTTTTTTTCGATCTCCTGGGTGAAGAGGTTCAGCTTGACGGCCTCGTCGTCGAGTTCGACATTGTCGCCTAGGTCAGCCAGAATGAGGCCGGCTTGGCGTCCGAACTCGTCGTACACGACGTGAAAGTACGGGTGCTCTCCGGGAACGGGCATCGGTCCGGTGTCTCTGTTATAAAAGGCACCAAGGACAGCGTTGATCGGTCCGTAGGGAACTCGTGCTTCCAGGGGCGTGATCTCGTTGCCGGGATACGACCATGTCACGCCTGCGGTAGGCAGGTTGAGGACAGTATCGTACGCGGTCAAGAGCTTCACTATGCTCCCTTCTCTAGATAACGATGTGAGGTGCTAGGAACCACCTTGAATAATGCTGGGTGGAACCAACTAAGTTATATTAATATATTTTTGTTAATCTGTCAAAGGCATTAAGGGAGTGCTACCAGCGGTCGCTAGCGTTGAGCTTGAGGAGTGTTGGACTATCTGGATCGTGTTGTTCCGTTTCCATACGATAGCCCGAAAGATCCATAGAAAGAGTCGGCTCAGCAGCTTCGGTAAGCTGGGACTGAACAATAGAGAGCGTATCACCCGCGACACCAATATCGTAGCCGGTGTCTGCTCGCCATCGACTGATACCTTCTGTTTGTGCTGGAATAATTGCGTCTGCCATATTCGTCTTTTCGGTTATGGCTACAGTATATCAGCTCTGTTGGCTATCAAGCTAGTCTTCAAGAAGTTTTTTGACGGTGGCTAAGATAGTAGCCCAATTGCTTGAAGACGTGTCTGCTGCAGCCTGATCTTTGCTATTATCTTGAGTTACGCTCAGCGTCGTTGCGCCGTTATGCTCCTTTAGGCTATAGGTGATTTTCATGTAGTTTTCGGGTATGTCGGCTGCTCCACTCATTGGACTAAAATATGACATGACCATCTTATGTGGCTCATTAACTTCTAGAATCGTACCTTTGTCTTCGTATGACTTGCCTTCCCATTCGCCTCGATACACGACGCTGCTTCCCTTTTTCCAGTCTGAGATTGCATTTGCTCCAAACATATATTGCTTTATAAGCACGGGATTAGTTAATGCGTCCCAAACACGTTCTGCAGTTGTATTGATAGTGATTTCAGCGTGAGCTGTAAAGTTCTTCATATGTTTCTCCAGTTACAGGAGGTATACTAGAACATAGTTTATAGAAAATATTGAATAAAACCGCAAGGTACTACATGGATGAAAAAACCGACCCTATTAAGGGTATTTTGCAAACTGCAGCCCAGGAGCATATGACGTTAAAGCGATACAATCCTTCGCCTGATCTCGCAGGATTTATTGAGCACTACTGGATTGTGCGCTGGGATATACAAGACGGACAATCTTTTGACACCGAAATTATACCGTACCCAAGTGTCAATATTGCCATTACTTCTGACCAGGCAGAGATTACTGGCCTCGTTACGGGTAAATTTACGTATACTATCAGCGGCAATGGTGTTGTTTTGGGCATCAAGTTTAAGCCGGGTGGTTTTTATCCATTCTTCAAGAAGCCAATCGACCGACTCACCAATCAGAAGCTCGCACTTACTACCCTATTTAGTGTCACACGCATTAAACGCCTTACGGCCGACTTGGAAAAGAGCGATCACGACCTCGTGACAAGTGCCGAGAAACTGCTACGCTCAAAACACCCAGAAGAAGATCCAAATATTTACGCTATCAATGAGATCATTACTCAAATTCAGCAAGACCCGACACTCAATAGCGTGCAAGCTGTTTGCGAAAAATATGAGCTCAGTGAACGAACACTGCAGCACACGTTCCAGCGATACGTAGGTATTGGACTCAAGTGGATTATTAACAGGTATCGCTTGCAGGATATCGTTGCGATGATCGACGAGGGCGAAACTGATTGGGCAAAATTAGCAAACGATTATGGCTTTAGCGACCAGTCGCATTTCATCAGAGATTTTAAGAAGATTGTGGGTGAGACGCCTGCCGTTTACAGCCAACGCAAGGAGAAATAATGACCGCGCCCGAAGGACCGATAGTATTAGTCGATATGGATGGCGTGCTTGCCGATTTTGACACTGCGTTTCATGAAACAGTTCGTGAGCAATATCCAAATGCACAGATGCTCGACCCACTACCGGATCCACCAAGTTTTTATGCATCACAATACTATAGTGGTGAGCACCAGAGCGGCTTACGGACTATTTCCAATGCTGAGCATTTCTTTGCACGCTTGCCAGTTATGCCAGGAGCACTTGAAGGTTGGCAGCGAATTATGGATGAGGGATTTCGTCCGCAAATTTGCAGCTCGCCAATTCGCTCAAATCCATATTCTAAGCTCGAAAAGCTCGGTTGGCTTGAGGAACACATGGCTCCTGTTTTTGGTTCATGGGTTGTTGAGACCGCCATTATTACCAGCGATAAATTTCAGTATGGTGGTGTTGCACTAATCGACGACCGGCCTGACATGCCTCATGCCGATATAGCCCCATGGCAGCATGTTCTCTTTGACCAACCTTGCAATCGTCACGTCGAAACCGACTTACGGCTCATTGGCTGGAGCGATCCAAATCTTGGCAGTATTTTGCGCAAGACTGTACGTCTAGCTGCGTAGCACAGTGCTTGAATTAGCATAAGCGTATATGTATATGCGGCCACGTCATAGGAGCGTATCAAAGCTTTTTCGACTAAGCTAGCCCTGTTAGAAGGCCGCTCGTGCGCGAATTGGCGAGTGGTCTGATATAGGTTCACTGTCAGGTTGTAGGCTGCGTTCTTGAACCTCGAAATCACTAAATGCTACACCGCTGGTAGCAAGAATACGATCAAGCTGAAATGCTAATCGACCGCTGCCAATTGTCGGTTGCATTGCTGGATCTGCGTCGTGATAATCCGCTTCCTCAAATAGCTCAAGTGCATGACCTTCCGCCATACGACAGGTACGAATTACTTTACCAGCGAAACGCTGGAAGCGCTTATGGGGGTTGTAGTACTCGCGGACATTGAAGTCGGCCACCACTTTGCCGATCATGCGCGGAATCTTGCCCTTGGGGTCACGCTTATACATTTCATTGGAGTCTGTTAAAACAATAGCTTCGTGGTCACTTCGCAGTTCTGATCGAATTAGATCACGAGTTGCAAGTTTGCGCTGCCAAATATCTTTGTCGTGCAAATGGAGCGCATGGACATTCACACCAAGTTCCGGGAACGCCATATACAAAGCATGCCGGCGACCATATGTCCGAACCTCGTGATTAATTTCGGTGTCGAGACGCGTCCACAGTGATAAATTATGCGCGTTACGCTCATTAGGAAGCGATGTGTACTGGGTATAGTGGCCTGCATAACCATTGGCACGCATGCGTTCGGTCACTTCTTCCATTCGTGCTTGCTCAATGCTCGGGCCATGCAACCCATGACAGGCAGTTTCCTGCAAAGCCAACACGTCAACATCCATACGCTTGACTATCTCAAAGGCGGCGTCCATGCGATCTTCACTTAAAATCTCGTCGCCAAAAGCGTTGAGCGTGTTCCAAGAGCCTACCGTTATCTCACTCATATAATTATCGAGTATATAAAAAATCCCCTAGAAAACTAAGGGGATTTTGATAATTCAGGGGGGAAGTGTTCAAGCAGACGGTGGGGTGGAGGGCGAAGCCCAAGTTTCTGAGCTTCGCCCCGACCCGTTGTACATCACTTCCCTGTCAGGCTTGTGCCACCTTCAGCAGGATCGCTGCAAGGCGAACGAGCTGGGTGAGACCCGAGATCGGGTTCTGGTGGCTGCTCGCCGGCTCGCCGTAGCTGCCGATCGGGAACGTGTCGCCACGCATGGTCAGTTGGTCGGCTTCGATGTCGAAGAGCGGGTTCACCGAACGCGCCGCGAGACGGACCTGAGCTGCAGCCTGCACCGTGTTCGGCGCGTTGCCGATTACGAGCAGCCTGCACGAGGTGAGTTCCGGGTGCTTCTGGAAGAAGGCGCGGAGGATCTCGTCGCCGTTGGTGCTGTCGATCTGGTGGACCTCGACGGCGTCGAAGAAGTCGGTCAGGGGCCACGCGATGTGTTCCCGGGCGAATTGAGCTTCGGTTGCCGGCGCGTTGTTGCGCGTTGCGGTAATGCCGACGAGCGCGTGCTCGCTGAGCTTCATCTCGCGGACGCCCATGGGCAGCCAGATCTGGCCGACCTTGTCCGGGTCGATGGATTCCATCACCTTACGGCGACGGAGCTGCCAACGAGCAACACCACCGGTGATGATGGCGGCGTCGAAGTAGCCGGGACGAGGCGCGGTGGCGCTGGCGAAGGCGCGGTTGAGCGACTTCATGCAGCCGGACATTTCCAGCCAGTCGGCCGTGATGTCCATGGCCTTGGTGCCGAGCACTCCCTGGACGAACTCGATGTTCTCCTGCAGGACCTTGTTCGGGCCGATGGCTCGCACGAGACCGGACAGGTCGAGCGCCGTCTGCAGGTCGGTGGGCAGTTCGTAGCCGAAGCGCTCCACGACCTGACCGATGACGCCGTCACCGAGTTCGAGGATGCTGTGCGGGTTCTCGCGCAGCAGGTTGATGTCGAAGGTACTGAAGTCCATGGTGAATCTCTTTCTGTGAGAGTCGGGACGTACGTCTGCTTGAACGATGTCTGGGAGATTTCTCCGAAACCTTTATATTATATCATTTTTTACGCTAAAACACAATTATGCCAGATGGAGGCAATTAGTAACCCATGTCCATAGACGTGTCGGCATAGCCCCATTGTTTCTGCCACTGCTTCATTTGAGAAATCTCTTTTTCTTGAGCGGCTATAATATTTTGCGACAACTGTTTTACTTCCTGGTGTTTGGCATTTTTAGCTGATAATTTAGCCATGTCAACCGCTGCCTGGTGGTGTTCAATCATGTCGGCTACAAACGCCTTGTCGTAGTTATCACCTTTTTTGGTTTGCAATGAAGTTACCATTTGCTGCATGTCAGCCTTTGGCTTATCAAATGTTGTTGCAGCAATCGATACTAATAAACCGCCAAGGATAAATCCCGCGATTCCATACAATAAAGGCTTGGTTTGCATATATTCCCCCTCTTATTACAGCATTCTGCTTACAGCGCCAACGAGCTCGTCAGCTTTTCTTTTCTGCTCTTCTGGATCTTTTATATTCACCATGCAGTGCTCAGCATGGTCGCGCAAAAGTTCTACTGCAACCTTGTCGAGTGCAGCACGAGCTGCGTTAATCTGTGTCAGTACATCGATACAGTAGGTATCTTCCTCAACCATGCGCGCTACACCACGCACCTGGCCTTCGGCCCTGCGCAAACGCTTAAGTACTGCTTCTTTATGTTCTGAATATCCGTGTTTCATATAAATCCTAGCGATGATATTGATGTGTTAGTGCATGCCCGCGGCCACGCTGCAATAAGTAGCGGTTAACAGGGACTGCTGCTGCAAAGGCAACAAGTAAAGAAATGGGCATCATAGTCCAATACAGCGGGTTAACGAGATTGGCGTTCATAGCGTTTGGAACTGCAGCCATAACAGCGTTATCTACGATCTCCATCGTAAGAATAGAAAGTGTATCGGCAACCAAAATAATGGACAGTGCTTTCTTGAATGTCATGCCGCCTTGCAAGAGCGGTAACATCGATAATGCATACCCAAATATGAACGACAGTACGACCGCCAGAGCAATGTTGGACGCGTTAGATAGACCCAGAATTGTGCCGGCCACTAGGCCAACGATTTCACCAATTGCACAACCAGTAATACAGTGCAGCGTGGCACTTATCGCCATGCTGTTTGTGTCTTTCTGGTTGTGGTGCTCATGCGTTTTATGTGCTTGCATTAGCGTGCCCTCCTATACCCCTATAGGGTATATTAAAACCAGCTGGATTTCAAGAGGGGTATCTAATATATAGTGGCTTTTGCGAATGACTGAGCGATAGCAGTCGGGTCCACCTTAGCGGCATCCCACTGTGGCTGACAAGCCTTGTTTGTGTAGGTATAAATCTGAAGCGTTCGCCCATCAGCCAGCATAACAGCGGGGTTTGTTTGCTCGTTCTGGTTAAACGGATTAGCTTTTGTTTCGAATGAAAGGCGCACAGGCGAACAGTCAAACTGAGTCTGATAACCTGCCGATGACAACGATGCTAAGGCCCTGTTTGTTACATCATAGGTAGTCTGTCCACTGCCCACCTCACGACTGGAATATAAAAGCGAGATTGCTTGATCCGAAATTGGCAGTGCAAGCTTAAGCTCAGGAAGATAGACTTTCTTTTCCGTTATCGATACTGCGGGTTGATCCATGCCGACAGCACTCAACGCATTCAGGCTATCTTGCGACAGTTGCTGACTCTGCTGTGTATCAAGACGACGGATAGAGGCCTCGAGTTCACGATTTTTATTGAAACTTGCCGAGATACATACCGCTTGGAAAATAAGCGCTGCGACTACAATAATGCCAAAAGCTACCTGAATTTGTTGTTTTTTCATATGTTCCTTAATGTTTGCTTATGTATATCGTAGCAGAATTTGAATAAACAATTGATATATTTTATAATAGATTTAACCTACGGGTTGTTATTTTACGCTACCAACCGTCCAACACATCAGAGAAACACCTCACAGAAGGAGCAGAACGCCCATGTGCGTTACCTCTGGCGCGGCCATCATGACCGGCACCATGGCCTACGGATACGTCCCGTCTCCCCGCGAAGGAGAACCGCAGCGACACATCGTCGGCTACCAGAACGAGGCCGAATCCCTGTCGGGTGACAACTTCATGTTGCTCAACTTCGCCGGCACCGACCTGCGTCTGGTCCGCGGCCCCGAACACACCACCAGGCTGATGTCCGACATGACCGCCGGTCTGCAGCAGATCCTGGTTCCTCAGGGTGGCGGCATGCGCGACGGCTCCTACAGCGTGACAATCGAGGAATACGGTGACTACACCATCTTCCTCTCGCAGTCAGCGACCGCCATCGTGGACGCCGTCATGGACCACCCGGACTCGTCGAGCTTCGACATCGCCTCCATCCGCCAGCTGGCGCTGACGGCCGAGTTCTTCGAGCAGCACTACCCGCTCGACTCGTTCCTGGTCCCGATGTTCAAGCAGGGTCTCAAGGTCAAGTCGGCCCATCCGATCGTCGTCAGCTACGTGCCTCGTCAGCCCGAGTTCCTCACCGTTCCCGGCCTCGACGGTCACGACGGCACGATGCCGATCATCGGCGCGCCCGTGGTACGCAACTTCAAGCTCGCCTTCGGCGTGCAGGGAGTGGATCTCACACCGGTTCGCTACAAGGACACCACCGTCAGTCCGCTGTGGGCACCCGAGAGCGTCATCGGCTTCGTCGACAATCGATTCCGTGGTGCCAACGGCAACTACAGTCTGCCGATCAAGGTGATCCGCAACTACGTCGACGACCGCGGCGACGCGTTCGAACGCAAGTACTTCTGGCCTGGCACGGATCTCGTCAACCACCTGGTGCTGGACAACCTGTAACAACAACCTCGCAGGTGAGGTGAGTTGGGCTGATGGCTCGAACTGTTGATCGCTGCCAGCGACCACTTTCGACTATCACCCAACTTACCGCCTCACCCAAGTATGTACGCCCTTCATTTTTTGAAGGGTTTTTTAGTATTTTTGATCATCCGTTTGGTGAAGACACCAACTTATGATATTACTGTATACGTCCTACCTAGAGGAGTGTGAACCACTGTGATGGTTCGAGGATTTTTCCGTCTGGCTGCTGGTGCAGTGATCGTTGTCGGAGGCCTATCGGCCTGCGGTTCGAGCGATGACCAGTCGGACGACAAGTCGGCTTCCACGCCGAAAAGCACGTCGAGCTCCCCGTACGTTATTCCGACCTGCACGACCAACGAACCGTGGTCTGCTGTTCCTAACTACCTCAGGATCAGCCTGTTCGCCCAGCCCCTCGGAGTTCCCGAGAGCAGCATCAAGAACGGCCTGCTGGGTCTCGCAGACTGCGACAAGCCGATCAAGATGAACACGATTGGTTCGCTCACAGAGCCGCCGATCGTCGCAGTCAAGGACCGCGGGCCCAAGTGCCTCGTCGTGGGTACGCAGGAAAACCCTCGCAACGCGACCACCACAAAGATCATGGCGGTCTGCCCCAGCGACGGTACGGCGGCCAACAAGGTCTAGCACCCCCATGTAAGGATTAAGTCCAGGAGTACTTCACTCTTAGGAGGGCTGGTGTCTGTTTGCGCTCATGCGCCATCAAAAAAACAGCCATCAGTCCTCCGTCTACACCACGCACAATAGCACGAGCATTTTTTGCTCGTTTTTTAATACTCAGTTTCTAGTAGCTTACAGGGATAGTTCTTTTTGCAGAATATAAAGAATTCGTTTGCGGTCTTCTTCGCCCTGGAAATTATGATCACCATCAAAGGTAACATGCGAAATATCCGAATTAAGTCCTTCAAACTTCTGCTCACCAAGAACTTCATCCTGGCGGGCGCTCATAAGACGAAGACCTGTGAACTTTGCTAATCTGTTATACAACTTTACGGGATCAATGCCGGCAAGGCTCTGCCAATATTCAGGATGTATGACAGTAGTACTGCCATCTGTGCGCTGCAAACGTGTCCTCGTTTCGACATCGATAGGCTCTTCCCTGTCTGCACTCAGTTGCTTAATGACAGTTTCCTGGCGAACATCGTCAGGGGGTGTCAGCATGATAATTTTGCGGATATCGCGTGGCTTAAGGATTGCTACCGGAATACAACCCTGACTGTGGCAAACAAGATCAATGATTGCGCCAGGATATTCGGCACGAGCGGTATTGATAACTTTACGCAATTTTCGGGCCTGTTCATCGAGTGGTTTTGCGGTAAGCGTGTTGGCCTTTGCATTGAACGGATTATAGTCGAAGAGAATGTGTTCGGCGTCTGGCAAAGCCTTGCCAATTGCCGTAAATAAGCCTCGGTCCGTTTTGCGGACAGCAAAGCCGTGCGAGTAAATAATAATGTGAGGAGTAGGATTCATCTGTACATCATACTACAGAGAGAGTAGATTGACAAAATAATAGAATGGTTATAAAATATAAGGCACTTCATCGAGGACCTTTGGGGTCATCTGAAGCACCTTGACAGAGTAAAGATTACTCTGGGGAGACAATAAGTCCAAGGACCATTCGTGGCTTTGTTGTCTTTCCAGAAAGAGGTGATTGATCGTACGTTAACGTTCGTCTGTCCAGTCTACTCGAAAGCGAGAGAAACCATGGGCGACAGCTCAGCACTGCTCTTCTTCGGTGCCCTGCTTGCAGCGTGCATCTACTGCGTCCTGCGAGTCAGCGGCGTCCTCTACGAGTGGCACATCAACCGCGTCGTCAGGAAGCTGGCCAAAGAGTTCGACACATCGACTCTTCGGGAACAGCTGAAGAAGGACTACCGATGCTTCTCGACAACCTACACCGAGATCGGGTGGCACGTCGACGTCAGCTTGCCTGACCTCTCAACCAGTGAACTGCCGACGTGGCCGGTCTTCATGGTCCGCGCCAGCAGTCTGCTACGTGACACCGCGCGGTCATACCAGACCTCCGGCGTCTTCAGCAAGGAGGAGTACTACGCGCACGCGCGCAACAGGTCGGCCTATCTGGCTGCTGTAGCCGAACGGCTACTCACCATCCAGCACGTCGCGGCCGAACCACACAACTGACGACCCGCACCGTGGCGGCAAGGACAGGACGTATCCTGAGCTCCCTTGCCGCCTAGGCGAAATCAATCACTGCGTTTACGCACCCAACCACCCACAATCTTTACTCTGTCCCTAGCCCATGTACTGAATGTATTCAGTCCGTAGGTTCTGTACATACATTGACGCTAGCGCTAGCGTGACGCGCCTGATACCATCTGTGTATGAATCCAAATCTTACATGGAAATCACATCTAGAACTGCGTGATGATCCAGCAATCGAGGGGACTTGGGGCGAAACGCCCTGGGGCTTTTACACATACGACCAACCAGTACCTGCTGAGCTACCTATTCGCACAAGCATGTGCGTGCCAGTTTGCTCACTTGACCTGGAAAATCCAGAAGTTATGCTGACACTTAATATAAAACGAGGTGGCTACGAAATCCCGGGCGGCCACCTTGACCCGCTTGACGATGATAGATTGGAAACTTCTGCTGCAGCCGCCCTTCGTGAAACAAAAGAAGAAACAGGTCTGCGCATACAAGATTACAATCTCGTTCCTTACGGCTACATCGAGGTCGAAAATAAGACCAACGCAGCTTACCCGCCCTTAAGTTACATGCAATTTTTTGGAGCACATGCATTTGAGGCTCCAGGCCTTATTGCTGATCCAAAAGTAGACGGAGCGGGCCGATTTACACTTGATGCATTGCACAGAATGGCCGAACGCGACGCGATAAAGTCCACCGAAATTCAGCTCGTTCACCACGGTGTTCGCGCCGTATTGAGGAGTAGAGGTTTATCCGATGAACACGTTCGAATGTCATAAAACACATGTAATTGCCTGCGACCTTGATGACTCGCTAGTCGCAGCCCATAGCCACTCAGAGCAAACACGTCACGAAAGCGATAAAGCCCTGCTCGAAATTGGTGCGTTCGTTGCCGCCTTACGTGTTCAAAACGAACAGTCGCAAGACAAACCGGCAATATATTTTGGTTCGTCTTCTGGCCGAACGTTTGCGTCTATGCAAGAACTGACCATCTCTCGGCCAGCGTTTGGGACAGTGTTTGGCGACATGGACTTCCATATCGCATCTGTTGGCACGGCTATCTATACCCGCAGCGACACCTTGGGCTTTGAGCAAATATCACAATGGCCAAACGTTGCTTCGTGGGATCGAATAGCACTCGTGGGCAAGCTAGCCACCTATCCGGACCTAACTCCACAAGAGGTCAAGGCTCAAGACGTGCATAAGATTAGCTATACAACAACCAGTCCCTTGGAGAACAGTGCTCATTCTGCTGAGTTACATAGGTACCTTAGTGATGCAAACCTCGAGGCAAACGTCGTCACTTCTGGTAGGGGTGCATGGCGATTCGTTGATATTTTACCCATTGGCGTCGACAAAGGCACCGCGCTACTACACCTCCCCAGCATGCTCGATGGCAGCAACATGACCGAGGATTCTATCTGTCGTATAGCTATCGGCGACAGCATGAACGATCAGGCAGCACTGGCCGCCGCTGACGTATCAATTATTCCTAGCAATGGCCAACCAGACTTGCTGCACTGGATAGCTGAAAATCAGTCTGCGGGCTCTTTTTATATTGCAGAGGAACGATTTGCTGCTGGTGCTCTCGAGGGCCTACGACACCACTTAGGGGTTTAATAAATTCCTTGATTTTAGAGATATTTTGCGCTAAAATAGAGGTATTATGTTCAAGAAAACAATTTCCGAAGGCGTCGTACATAAGCTTCCAGCAGATATGCGAAAGGCTCTTTTATCTAGTAAAGAGGCTCTAGCCGCCTGGGAAGACATTACGCCGCTTGCCCGCAATGAATGGATTTGTTGGACTATATCCGTCAAAACTGACGAAACTCGTGCTGACCACGTTCAGCAAGTAGTCTCAAGGCTTAAAGAAGGAAAACGACGCCCATGCTGCTGGGTTGGCTGCATTCACCGCAATGATAAACCAATAAACGCAGCTCAAAAGTTTGCAATGGGCAAACGTTCGGCGTCCAAATAATCCGCTTATAACTTCTCTCATGGCACTGGCAAAAGTGCCATGATTGCTATAGTACCTTGACAGACATAGTACTTTGATATACAATGTAGCCATGGTAGATAACAAATTAACTTCAGATTTGCTACGCGGACACACGGATACAATCATCCTTAAGTTCCTCACAAGTGGCGACAAATACGGATATGAAATTACGAAATTGGTCCATGAATTGTCGAATCACGAGTATGAACTAAAAGAGGCAACGATGTATTCGAGCCTTAAGCGTCTCGAACAAGACGGTCACATTACCTCTTACTGGGGTGATGAAACGCAAGGCGGCCGACGAAAGTACTACCGGATTACGCCGAGTGGCCGAGAGCAATATGAAAATAACAAACGCAACTGGCACTACGCAAAGCAAGTTTTAGAAACATTGCTATAACGAATAAAGGAGCAACTATGAACGACAAATTAGCACAATTTTTGGCAACAGCTTTTGAACCCTACGGCAACTTCCCTGCCCGCAAGGATGTTGAGCAAGAGCTACTCGCAAATCTCACCGAAAAATATAACGACCTTAAGCTCGAAGGCAAAACCGACGACGAAGCTTACGCGTTAACCGTTGAATCTTTTGGCGATGTTTCGGAAATTATGGAACACGTTCGTCACGAAGAAGCTGTGTCTCAAGACGCTTATAGCAAAAATGATGTACGCTTCCGCGCTACATCTATGACCGAAGCCGACTTAGCTGACACGCAACTTTCTGGCGCCAACTTTAGTATGAGTGCGCTCGTGGGATCAAACTTTGATAAATCCAATTTGCGTGAAACCACATTTAAAGCTGCAGCCCTTAAAGGCTCGAGTTTTGTGGGTGCAGATTTGACCGAGTCGCACTTTGATAGCAGCGACATGAAGGATGCAGATCTTACAGATGCAAACCTCACCGGCGCAAAGCTATTCCGCAGCGCGTTCAAGGGCGCTACGTTTAGCAACACAACGCTTACCAACGCCGAGTTCAAGCAAGCCGATTTGAACGATGTTTCTTTCGAGGGCCAGACCCTTACCGGAACCTCGTTTAACAACTGCGGTCTAAAGAACACAAGCTTTAAGAATGCTGTTTTGCAAAATGTATCGTTCCACCACTCAAAAGTTAAGAAGACAATCTTTGACGGCGCAACTATGGACAAAATTACCTACGCGCTTTTGAAAGACATGAAAGCTAACTTGGAAAACGTAACAGTTCAGTAACACTTGTTGAGCTATCCAACCAAAAACACCCGAGATGTCTCGGGTGTTTTTATATAATTATTCGGCGCGCTGTGCTGCAGCAGCCTGTTGCCGAGCTCGGCGTTCTTCGAAACGTTCAGCCTTGGTTGTTAGCTCGCCCAGCTTGGCGTGTAATTCGTCGCGAGCTTTTTCGCCCTCGCCAGATAGATCGGTGCGTTCGAATATCTCCCACTGCTTAAGAACTGGCTTGAGTATTTCTTTGACATGTTGCGTTGGTGTATAGATACCAGCGTTAGCAATGCGTGCTGCCTGCCGATAAAAGTCAGGCAGGTCCGATCCAGGCATCTGAAATGTCGAAACTTCTCGAGTGATAGACTGCATCATTTCGTTAGGAGCAACGTCTAGAGCAGCCTTGGCAAGATTACGATAAAATAGCATGTGCAAATTTTCGTCGGTCGCAACACGCGTAAGGAGATTTTCGGCAATTGGGTCCTCGCAAGCTTTGCCGGTATTGCGATGCGAGACACGAGTAGCTAGTTCCTGAAATGTAACGTAGGCCAATGTATCGAGAGCGCTTTTGTCATCCCGGGCATAGCCACGAGTCATGTGATCCATGCGTAGGTTCTCGAGTGCAACAGGATCAACACCACGCGTAACAACAAGGTAGTCGCGCATTGCCACGGCATGGCGTCCTTCTTCTGCGGTCCATCGCCCTACCCATGTGCCCCATGCCCCTTCACGGTCAAACTGCTCGGCGATAATTCTGTGGTATGACGGCAAATTGTCTTCGGTAAGCAAGTTTAAGGTCATGGCTAATTGGGCATCAGGGTTGAGCCTAGACTGCTCAGGCTCCCAATCTTCGCCACCCAAAAATGCAAAATCGCGTCCTTCGCTCCATGGCACGTAATCGTGTGGGTTCCATTGCTTAGCAACGCTCAGGTGTCGATTGAGATTATCCTCAACAACAGGCTCTAGCTCATGTAAGACATTGATTTCGAAGGTGTCGCGTTCGGTCATTGCTGTATTTAAGCATGTCCACGTATGAATGTCGACAAGTTGGTTATGCTTTTTCTTGGCTGGGCGTATTGTATACTGTCACATATGAATACCGCACATACAGATCGTGGAATTTTGTGGCTCAAGCTTAGCCCCGAATCACGGCAAGCTCTTGCCGCAGCCTACCCAGCTAAGTTCGAAGATATATATTATGATCATCAAACGCTGTTATTTGGTGTCGATCGGAAAGATGTTGCGGAGTACATCGGCAAACAAGAAAGTGCAGAAGTATACGCGCACAGCTATAACGATCGCATAGAGGCCGTACGAGTACGGTCCCGGCTCCCGGATACGTACGGTGTCCCGCACATTACGCTCTCGGCACGCACTGGAGTAAAAGCGTTTGAATCCGTTGCCATGTTGCGCAGTGAACATGCAGAGGTCCACCGCGACACACCTCTTGTCGTTACTGGCACGCTCGAATTTGTACCCCTCGATTAAGCTAAGCGACACCTCGTTGCATGAAGCGAAGCTTAAGGCTTCTGCCGTATTTTGGTATACTTGCATTAGCTATGAGCGTTAGACGATTCTTCCATAACAATAGCCTCACGATAGTTATTTTTGCTATTTTTATACTGAGCATCATCGGTATGAGCATTGCAGGATGGCGCACAAATAACGAGACCTTACGCGAACATCATCAAACGCAACTTTCGTATGGAAGTTATTTAGTAAGCGGCGAGTTTGTCGAAGGAGTATTCGAAAACTGGGAAAGTGAATTCCTTCAAATGTGGGCGCTTATTATGCTCACAGTCTACCTAAGGCAAAAAGGTTCTGCCGATTCAAAACCTATAAGAGGAAGCACTTCGCAAGATACTTCTTCGCGCTACGCAATTATTAAAACGACTTCCTGGCGAGGCAAAAGCAAAGCCATAGGTCGGTTTATTTATAGTCACTCGCTGGGACTTGCGATGCTCTTACTATTCATTGCCTCTTTTTTGCTTCACGCGTTTGGTGGCGTTGCAGCATATAACCAAGAAGCCCAGCAGCATGGCTCGGAAACTGTTTCGCTTTTTAGCTTTATGTCATCGTCTGAATTTTGGTATCAGTCACTTCAAAACTGGCAAAGTGAGTTTCTTGCCATCGGTACTCTATTGGTTCTTTCAATAAAATTACGTGAGCGAGGTTCGCCCGAGTCTAAACCAGTAGGAAAGAGATACGATCACGAAACTGGTGAGTAAACGCTACAGCCAGCTATGCGAGGATGTCGGCTTTTTTAATTTCTTTGCGGAGCCACATTGCTCAGCAAGCTGTTGTAGCTCGTCCAATTGCCAATAGTAAAAGTA
>CAZZHV010000024.1:0-16256 GCA_964654135.1 uncultured Candidatus Saccharibacteria bacterium | reverse complement strand
TGTATGCTTGAAAAACAACTAACGATTGCGAGGGTAGCATGCTACAACTAAAAACCGACCACGCACAGCCTGTTGCAACAGATGTGCTACGTACGTTAGATAGTTATAAAGAACATGTTCGTACAGTATTTGAGCAAGGCGCATATGACGCTCCAGAAAGTTCGCTAAACTTACCTGGTGACGATGCTTTACTCATCGAGGTACGCGGTATGGTGGCCAAAAAGGTCACTGCAAATCTTAAGTATAATGTTGTTATTGGTATCGGTGGCTCCAATTTGGGAACCAAAGCAGTATATGACGCACTTTTTAGTGCTCGCGACATAACAGGGGCAGAGCAAGCACCAAAGCTCTTATTTGCCGAAACAACCGATCCCGAATCTTTGAGCGCTCTGTGCTCGTTGCTGGCCAGCCTCGAGAACTCCGACGAGGCTATTCTGACACTTATTAGTAAGTCTGGCGGTACGACCGAAACAATTGCTAATTTTGAAATTTTGATGCAGCCATTCATGGCTAAATTCGAAGACGCCTTGAGTCGTGTTGTTGCCATTACCGACGAAGGCTCAAAGCTTTGGCAGTCAGCGCAGGAGAAGGGGATTAGCTGCTTGGCTTTACCGGCTACGGTTGGCGGCCGCTACTCAGTGTTATCAGCAGTTGGTCTCTTTCCGCTCGCGAGTGTAGGCGTGGATGTTGCGGCTTTGCGCCAAGGTGCCCACGATTTGCTTACGCAATGTATGCAAGGTGACGACATTGCAATGCAATCGGCCGCAGTGCTCGCCCAGGCTTATCGTGGCGGATACGGCATAAATGACAATTTCTTCTTTCATCCAGAACTTGAATCAATGGGTAAATGGTATCGTCAACTGATGGGCGAGAGCATCGGCAAAGAACAATCGCTTACTGGCGAGACAATTCACACAGGTATTACTCCAACCATATCGCTTGGCTCAACTGATCTACACTCTGTTGGTCAGCTATACCTTGGCGGGCCAAAGGATAAGTTGACGACATTTGTATCTGCAAAGCCAGCAACAACCGTTGCTGTACCAAACGAAAGGATATTGCCAGAACTCGTGCCGATGATTGATGGGAAAACTGCGGAAGACATCATGACTGCGATTCTTGAGGGCGTACAGATCGCCTATCAAAAAGCTGAGTTACCGTATATGGAAGTGGCGCTCGATGCTATCGACGAAGCGTCAATCGGCGCATATTTGCAATTTAAGATGCTCGAAATGATGTACCTCGGTCAATTATTGAACGTAAACAGCTTTGACCAGCCAAATGTCGAAGCTTACAAGATCGAAACCAAGCGTGTGCTTGAGAGTAACTAGAAGGATTTTTATGGACAACCAACAGCCAGTACCAACATTTGATCCTAAGGATTACGACATAAACCCTTACGCCAAGCGCGTTGAAAAACCTTGGGGCTATGAGATTCACTGGGTTCGTGAGGGTGCCCCGTATATGGGTAAAGTTTTGCACATAGATGAAGGTAAGCGTTTAAGCCTTCAGGTGCACGACGAAAAACAAGAAAGCTACTTTATGATGAGTGGCAACGCTGCTGTTATTTGGGAGAACAACCAGGGTGAAATGGTTGAGACTGTACTTGAATACGGCAAGGGCTACAGCACTATGGTCGGCCAGAAGCACCGCCTCAAGGGACTCGAAGGCGGCTGTGACATTCTTGAGGTTTCCACCCCTGAAGCTGGCACCACATGGCGTCTCGAAGACGACTACGCCCGCAAACACCAAACTCCAGAAGAACGCGACGCGGAATACGCTGCTAACGGCAGTCAACAGCAGTAGGCATTATTTACAACTTCTTCAGGAGTAATGCAGCGCAGTTGTATACTATGAGCATATGCGAATACTAGTTGTAGAAGATGAAGTTAAGATTGCTAACAGCCTAGAGAAGGGCTTAAAGGCCGAAGGTTACATCGTTGATGTTGCCTATGATGGCGACGAGGCAGATACGCTTGTCGATGCTAACACGTACGATTTAGTGCTACTCGACTGGATGATTCCGGGCGCCCACAATGGGCCGGCACTTATTAAGTTGTGGCGTGATCACAAGAAGCACATGCCGATCCTCATGTTAACGGCTCGCACGGCTATCGGTGACCGTGTTGAAGGTCTCGATGCAGGTGCGGATGACTATGTGCCTAAACCGTTCTCTTTCGACGAACTGCTAGCTCGTGTACGTGCCTTGTTGCGCCGTCCGCAAGAGCACGCCGGTACGGTTATGCAAAGCGGTCCAATTGCGCTCGACTCTATATCCAAAGAAGTTACAGCCGACGGCACACTAGTGCATTTAACTGCCAAAGAGTTCCAGCTACTCGAATACTTGTTGCACCATCGCGGCGAAGTGCTCAGCAAGGACCAGCTGCTTGACCATGTCTGGTCGGACGAAGATCGTGTGCAACATAATACGGTCGAGACGTTTATTGCTAACGTCCGTAAAAAGATAGGCAGCGGAGACTCGGTTATTCAAACCGTTCGTGGCTATGGCTATAAGATACCATAGGGGAATGTTTCGTTCGGCGCGCGTTAAGCTGACGCTGTTTTACTTGGCAATTTTGCTGTGCTTTAGCCTGGTGTTAACCATGTCTGTGCGCATTTTTGCGGAGCGTGAATATCGTCGTTCTAACAGTGCGCAATTGTCACAAGTTAAACACTGGCTGGTGGATTTTCCGTGGAAAGAAATGAGTTCGGAAGTAACTCGTCCAGATCGAGCTATTAGTAGTATTCAAAGTGACGAAGCTACTACTGTTAGCGCACATCTTAATCGAGACTTGGCGATTGTAAACTGCATTGCTCTGTTTATCGGCGGTATTTTGAGCTACTGGTTTGCTGGTCGTGCCCTAAGGCCAATTGAGGAAGCGCACCGTGCCCAAACGCGCTTTGCGGCCGATGCTAGCCACGAACTTAGAACGCCACTTGCTAGTATGCGTATTGAAAATGAAGTATTCTTGCGCCAAAAAGAATTTAGTCAAGAAGAGGCTAGGGAGCAGATTGAGAGTAATCTCGAGGAAGTACAACGGCTCGAGAACTTGTCCAACAACCTCTTGGCGCTAACCCATTATGAACACAATTCGTTAGCGCTCAGCGGTGTTGACGTCAAGAAATTGGTTCGCGAAGCCGTAGATCGAGCTCGCAAGACCGCCGAAGCGCGCGAAGTTGCAATTACTACCGATATAAAACCTGCAACGCTTGTTGGCAACTATGATAGTCTCGTGCAGCTTCTGGGGATTTTGCTGGAAAACGCACTCAAGTATGGACCCCAGAAGGGCGCAATCGTTATTACCGGTAAGCGGGAAAGTACCGGATATGCGCTCAGCGTGAGTGATGTTGGTCCCGGTATCGCCGAAGCTGATATTCCACATATTTTTGAGCGTCTTTACAGAGGTGACAAAGCTCGTACAACTAAAGCGGGCGGCTATGGTCTTGGCCTTGCGTTGGCACATCAAATAACGCGCGCAAACAATGGCGTTATCTCGGTAAGGAACATAAAACCGAAAGGCGCCTGCTTTACAGTTCAGCTGACGGTTAGTAAATAGCTTTGTACGTCTCCTGAGATGGTATAATACGATATATGCGGTGGTATTTTTCCAACCCGACCCGATTGGGTCTAGCGCTCGTGAGTTCAAGTCTGGTAAGCATTGGATTGTTTTTTGCTGGTGCTATCAGCAACCATTCTTCGGAGTTTTCTTATCTGTTGTGGAACCTTTTTTTGGCATGGCTGCCGCTCGTTTTTGCTCTATGGCTGCACAAAGTTCTCAAGCATAATCTGTGGTCGGCTTGGAAGGCTCTTGCCATTACGGCACTCTGGCTGGGTTTTTTGCCAAACAGCTTCTACATGATTAGCGATTTTATACATATTCAGGACGTACCGCGTGTCGACCTCTTGTACGATGTAGTAATGTTTTCGTCGTTTATTCTTAACGGCGTAACACTCGGCTTTTTGAGTCTCTACAATGTGCATATCAATCTGTTGCAGCGCGTTAAGCGCCGTACGGCGCATGCGTTAATAGCATTAGTAATGTTGCTTTGTAGTTTTGCGATCTATCTGGGGCGAGACCTGCGTTGGAATACCTGGGACGTGCTCGTTAATCCTGGCGGTATCCTTATCGACGTCTCAGACCGTTTTTTGCATCCTGTGGCCTATTCGCAGGCCTACACAACGACAATTACCTTCTTCTTGCTCATTAGCAGCTTATATGTAGTCTCGTGGCAAATGGCGCGTGCAATGCGCTACCAGAAGGCCATCGACGACACCACCAATAACGTCACCTCTTAAACTAATCTGTTATAATAAGAACTAATTATGGAAACAATTACCCAAGCGTTTACGCGCACAATTACAAGTTTATTCAATCTGGACGTTACGCCAGAATTGACTCGTCCGGACGAACAATTCGGCGATTATGCCACTAATGTTGCGCTGCAACTGGCAGGCCGTTTGCAGCGTTCGCCACGAGACGTGGCAACCGAGCTTGTAGAGGCTGTTCGTGCAGAGCTTGGTGACCAAGTAAAAGATATTGCCATTGCCGGTCCTGGCTTTATTAACATTACGCTGGGTGACGCCGAAGTATTAAAAGCGGCTCAGGCAGCCCCACAAACAAAGCCGAGCACTTTTGCAGGCAAGGTGGTTATTACCGAATACTCCGATCCTAACCCCTTTAAGGTGCTGCACGCTGGCCACTTTTACACTAGTGTCGTTGGTGATGCAATTACAAATCTTGTTCGGGTTGCTGGGGGCGACGTACACGCCGTTAACTTTGGTGGTGACGTTGGTCTGCACGTGGGCAAAACTATGTGGGCAATTCTTAAAGATCTCGGTGGCGAACACCCTGAGAAGCTTAACGATATTGCAGATGATCAACACTCAGAATGGATGGCTAAAAACTACGTCATTGGTACGAACGCATACGAAGAAGATGAGCAAGCCAAGGCCGAAATTATCGACATGAACAAACGCGTGTATCAGCTGTTTACGGACGACGACCACGATTCACCATTTGCACAAATTTATTGGACCTGCCGCCAATGGAGCTACGATTACTTCGATGCCTTCTATGCGCGCATTGGTACACATTTTGAAAAGTACTATCCGGAAAGTTCCGTGGCGCCACTTGGCCTCGCAACCGTCAAGGAACAGTACGAAAAGGGCGTCTACAAAGATAGTGACGGAGCAATTGTGTTCGAAGGTGAACCATACGGCTTGCACACTCGCGTGTTTATCAACTCTCACGGCCTGCCAACATACGAAGCCAAAGACGTTGGTCTCATCATGGCCAAATGGCGTGATTACCACTTTGACCAATCAGTTATTGTTACCGGCAACGACATCGTTGAATACATGAAAGTTGTACTCAAGAGCATTGAGCAATTCCAACCTGATTTAGCCAAGCACACAACACATATTACACACGGTAACGTAAAACTAGCCGGCGGTGTTAAGATGAGCTCTCGTAAGGGCAACTTCCTGCGTGCTGTGGACGTTTTGGACATTGCCACTGAGGCAAACAAACAAGCAACTGGCCGTGCCGACGAGCAGGCAGTGCTCGGTGCAATTAAGTACTCATTCCTTAAGCAGCGTATTGGTGCAGATATAATTTATGTACCCGAAGAGTCTGTGAGCATGGAAGGCAACAGTGGACCATACCTACAGTATGCTCATGCACGTGCACGCAGCATCTTGGCAAAAGCCGAACAGGGGACGGCTGCGATTACCGGGCTCGAGGCTGGCGAACGAAGCTTGGCTCGCAAAATTAGCGAATACCCCGATGTGGTCGAAAAATCAGTCAATGAACTGTTGCCGCATCACATTTGCACCTATCTTTACGAACTAGCGCAGAGCTTTAACCGTTTCTACGAGCACAACCGTGTGATTGACGATGAGCGCCAGGCTATTCGTTTGCAGCTCGTTGGCTTGTATGCCGATGTATTGCGTGATGGTCTTGGCCTGCTTGGCATTGCCGCACCAGAGCGCATGTAGCTTGCAAAAATAGCTAAAATGTAGTATAATATGCTCATGAATCGTGAGCCTGTAACAGATGTGCATGCATCGCAAACTCAGCTGGAAGTCGTGCCTCTTGAGGTTTCTAACGAATATGTCGCTCCAGAACAAGATGATGACTCTCGACGTGCTTTTTTTCGCACATTAGCAGGCACTGCTGGCGCCCTTGCTATCCACACAGCACCAGGGGCGATAGCATCGGGTGTAGCATCGCATGAGACGGCTGCCGTAGCGAATGAAGTAGTCCAAGGATCAAAGCGAGCTCGTCAGATACTTTCTCTTGGCTCAACAGCTACGGGCGTAGTATCACGAGAGTCGTCAATTGCACCCGTCGCTATGTCGCGTCGAGCGATACTACCTGCTGCTGGTGCGATTGCACTGTCATCTGTTCCACGCACGATGCGCATTATCAAGAGCGGCTTGCGCAGCGCAATGTGGAATAGCTAAAAAGATGGTATAATTACTTAATATTCTAGTGGGGTGGGGTCAGGAAGGAAAATAATGGCTACAGCCAAATCAACAACCAAGAAAGCATCGACTGCTAAAGTAGCTACGAAACCCGCTAAAAAAGTAGTGGCCTCTAAGGCGATCCGTAAGGCGGCTACCGCCAAAGCTGCGCCAAAGAAATCAACAACCAAGAAAGTTCCCGCTAAAGTAACTAAACCAGCTACAAAGAAGGACGATGTACTGTTTACTATCAAAAAACCAGGTCGCCCAGCTGCAGTCACCGGCTTTGTTGATTTCTTACGTGAACAAAGTGTCGTTGGCTTGGCCATCGGTCTTGTTATTGGTGCTCAAGTTAAGTCGCTTGCCGACTCACTCATCGCAAACTTTATTAACCCGTTGGTTGGTCTGTTGTTGCCAGGTACCGGTGCACTCGACAAGAAGCACTTCGCACTGACGCTTAACCACAAAACCGCAGTATTTAACTGGGGTACCTTTATGGTTACGCTCCTGTCATTCCTTACAACTGCTGCTGTTGTTTACTTTGTGTTTAAATCATTGAAACTCGATCGTCTTACCAAGAAAAAAGACGCCGAAAAGAAGAAATAATAAAAATTAGGGGGTGGCATGGAACTAACAAACGAAGAATGGAAAAAGCGTCTGACGCCAGAACAGTATCACGTTTTGCGTGAGAAGGGCACAGAGGCTCCATATACCGGTGCTTTGGAGAATAACACCGCAGAGGGCACGTACACCTGCGCGGCCTGCGGCAACGTGCTCTTTGACTCTCGTACAAAGTTTGATGCTCACTGCGGTTGGCCAAGTTTCTATGACGCTAAGCCTGGTGCAGTAAAATTTCACGACGATACCTCTCACGGCATGGTACGCACCGAGGTTACTTGCGCAAATTGCGGTGGTCACCTGGGCCATATTTTTCCGGATGCACCCGATCAGCCAACTGGTCAGCGATATTGCATTAACTCTGCCGCACTCGAATTTCTTAAGAAGTAGTCGTTGTTAATTTATATAACCGCGACGTGCGAGGTATAATCAGGACATGACAGACTTAAAACACACCACACCGACTAAACTCTTGTGGGTGGACTTAGAGATGACAGGCCTCCAGCCAAATCAGGACGTAATCCTCGAGATTGCCGCCGAAATTACTGATTTTGACTTTACGCCGCTCGCTAGCTACGAAGCACGCATTAAGCACAATCGTAGCGATGTTGAAGAGCTCATGAAGGCTAACGCTTGGTGGAACGCGTATCCCGTTAATCGCGACGATTTCCTCGACAAGCTCGAGGGAGCTAAACCTCTTGCTGAAGTAGAAAAAGAACTTATCGCGCTTGTAAAAGCACAATTCGGCGACGAGCCAGCAGTGCTTGCCGGCAATTCAATTCACGCAGACCGTGGTTTTATTGAATACCATTGGCCGGAGCTGACCAAATTACTCCACTATCGCATGCTCGATGTAACTTCTTGGAAAGTAGTTATGCAGGGTAAATATGGCGTAGAGTACACCAAAAAAGAGACGCATCGCGCGTTTGATGATATCCACGAGTCAATCGAAGAGCTCCAGTTTTATCTCACAAAGTTTCAGAAGTAGCTAAGGTCGTGCGGCTGGTGCCGGGTCGGTTTCTTGTAGACGTTCAATAAGCTCCTCCGCCTCAGCTGCTGATGCAAGATGAGCGCCAACTTTTCTCTCTTCTATACGACTGATTTGTTCTGCTTGTGCAACTGCTAGATCCTTTAGAGTTATATCAAACATGTCTTCTGGTGTATCAACGAACGCATTGATAAGTCGTAGGGGACTTTCCTTGCCTGGATAGATAGTGCGAGATAGCTGCTTGGCGCCGTCTTGAGCCTGTTCAACAGTATAAGCATGACGAGAGCCATCCGGATTGTCGTAGCACACGATTGCCAGATTTGTAACGGTCGAATCGTCGACGTTACTTTCGCCTTCTGGATATTCAAAGAAGAGAAGGTTATTGTGCCAACGTGTTTTGTTGCGCGCAGAGTGGTTTTTATATCCAGTGAGCCCGTTTCTTACGGGTACATCAGTGAGAATACGGTTAATTTCTTCTGCTACAGTGCGTGCATGATGTTCATTGGATAGGATTTCTTGGCTTGATAGGAGTTCTGACATACCGCAATTATACTCAGGTGTCGCTTAGACACAAAGCCTATGCTAAAATCCTACGGTGTCTAAATTGCAGCATGGATTGCAAAAATATAAAAAATAGTATATAATAGTAAGTAACTAAAAGGCAGGACTATGAGAGCTGTTATCTTTGATCTCGATGGTACGTTACTGGATGGCCGCGAAGGCATCTACTGGCAATACGAACAACTGACTCGTGAATTTGACGGAGCACCTGCATCACGCAAGGAAATTGCCGCAGCAATGCATGGCACGCTCGATGACGTGGTCCGTGCACTTATTAAAAACGACACTGTTCCATTTGAAGAGATTCGTAATCGCCACGAAGAGCTTATTATTGAGTCGCTTGTGCACCTGCAGCTCTATGACGGCGTTACTGAGCTATTGCCGATTCTTCGCCGTATTGGCGTTCGCGTTGGCGCTGTGACCTCTGGTAATGGTCATACGGTTAAGGCGCTCGAAACCATGGGTATCAAGCAGTATTTTGATATTGTTATCTCTGCAGACCATGTGAGCCAGCCCAAACCGCACCCAGAGGGTATCGAGATGGTGCTCACGCACATGGACATACCTGCGCACGAGGCAGCAATGGTTGGTGATACTACCGGCGATATCTTAGCTGGTAAGAGCGCTAATCTTGCCAAAACTATTGGCGTTACTCATGGCTTTGGCCAGTTCGAAGAGCTCCAGGAGGCTGGTGCCACGCATATTGTTGATGACATCCCTTCACTTTTAGATGTACTGGATGCTAGAGTAGAGTCATGAATCACGAGCAAGTAGAACAATATCTCTTAAGTATGCCAAACGCCATTTTGGATTATCCATTTGGCGAAGGTGTAGCAGTTTATAAAGTAAACGGCCACATGTTCGCTTTAATCCAAGAGGGCAGCAGCCCCCTACGCATTAGCCTTAAGTGCGACCCTAAGCTTGCCAAACTCTTGCGAGAGAAGTACGAGACGGTTATGGAGGGCTACCACCTTAACAAAAAGCACTGGAACACGGTGTTGTTAACTGGTCAGCTGCCTTGGGAAGAAATCCAAGGCCTTATCCGCCACTCTTATGAGTTGGTCGCTCATTTGCCTGAGAGCAAATCAGATATTACTGAACGCTAGAGTTCGAAGAAGTTGGCGAGAGGTTTGAGGGTAGCTGTGTTTTTAGGAGCTGTACTTGGTTATAGTCTTCTTGCAGTAATTTCTTAATGTCGTTCGAGCTGGCGTTTTTGTAGTATGTTTGCAAATCGTCGGTGTAACTATTGAGCTGTTTTGTCATGATTTGCGCAAAAACAGAATCAAAGCTGTTACTTGAGCTGGCTGCCTGCAGCTCGGTATCGATGTTGACGTCTTTCTTTAGAGACAGCTTTTTGACGTTCATTTTTATGCCTTTTGTCTGTAGTAGGGCAACGGTTTTGGTTTGCTGAGTCGCCATGGTGAGCGTTGTATTGGTCGCAAAATTACGCAATGACTGATTAGTAACGGTGCTTGAGTTGGCTTTTCCTGATACACGAACAATTTCGGCCTGCGTTTGGGCTAGGGCCGTAATGTCTGCCGTATTTGTTTTGTCGCCGGTGAGCATGGTAACGACTACGGCTGCAATAATCATAAAGACAACGACGCCGCCAACAATAAGACCAATCTTAAACAGAAAGCCTTTTGGAGAGCTGGGGTCTACTTTGAGCGCCAGCGGACTCTTTTTTGGAGGGGTTCCCGGATTCATTATGAAGTCATAAGGACTTTGTTCCGGCTGATAGTCAGAATGCATGCCTGTATTTAACCATAACCACGCCTCTGTTTCCAGACGTAGAGTCATATCAAGATACACAATCCCAGCTAATAAGCCGTTTATTCGCTAAGGTTGTGTCTCGACCCCTGGAATTGCGTACCTCTTAAGAGGTATCCAAGGGTCGAGAACTCAGTGTTCTGCAGGACTGCTACGAGAGCCGTTCCAGTAGGAGCATCTGGAGCTCGAAGTTGCCGTCCAGCTCTTCTTTGGTCACGCACATCTTTGTGGTGTCCACTTCGACGTGACAGTAGTGCACTGGTGCCACGATGACCGGTTCGTCATCGACAGTGGTGCGCTGCGGTTCGCCAAGGTAGTAGGCGTTGGCCTCATCCGGTGCTTCCCAGATGACAGCGGCCACGTCGTACTTAAAGAAGGGGCTGTATGGGGCAGCGACCATGCCAGGCACGCCGAGAATGGTCATGTTGCTGACAGGATGTTCCGGCCAGCCGGTGTCCATGCCGTTTCCTTCTTTGGACTGGCAGCTGAACCAGCCTGTGTCGAACTGCTTGAGCGTCATCAGGCGCGGCAGCACCGTCTGACGGTCGTAAGGTCGCAACAGCTGCTCGCTGTGACTGCTGAGCAGTTCGGGGCCGCGGTGCAGCTCGGTCAGGCAGCCGCCTTGCCGGATGCCGGCGAAGCGCATGCTGTCGGTGTAATCGTGAGTCTTCACGTTGAAGCTGACGAAGACCTGACCCCTGGAGTGCATGTTGTGAGTCGACGACGTGCTGAGCAGATTGCCCCGGGGCCTCTCGTCTTGGCGACTGGTGTGCCAATAGTCGTAGGGCGTCTCGCTCTCGATGGTGAGGATGTAGTTGCCCTTGCCACCACCTTCTTGTCGCGTTGCCATCTCCAACTTCTCGATGACGTTTTGCCAGTCAGGGCCGCAGCGCGCCTTGATGAGCGGATCTCGTGTGGCCTGCCTTGCGGTGACGGCTTCGGACCATGATCCCTTGTACGCACGGCGTACCTTGGCGAAGTCGACGATCTCCACGTCGCCGTATCCGCCATTCTCCAGGTTCCGGAAGGCTTCTTGGGTGATGTACCCCGCCTTCACGCTGTCGCCCACAGGTGTGTACGCGGCCTCGATGTTCTGGATGCTGTTGAGCGGGCTGTTGCCATGCGCCACGATCACGATCGGGTTGCCACCCCGGGAGAGCCCGAAGTATTCGCTGCTGACCGAAGTGTAGTAGCGATTCCAGATCAGGTTTTCGAGCGGTGTTGCAGCTCGTGCGCTGATGATCTCGGGCAACGTGGCGATGTGTCCATCGATGCCCGCGAACAACTGTGCGAACCCAAGCGTTTCGGAGAGGTCTTCTCCTTGGAACTGCATCGCATTGATATGCGTAAGCGGTATCACGAGAAACCTCCTTTCCTATACAGAACTGAGTTGTGAATGAACGATGTTTCGTCCACCTGACGTTAACTATATAATATTTTTCTTTCGCAACCATGACCACTATCCAAACAGAGGTGGTTTAGCGTACAATATAACCAATGGACGCTGTTGATGAAGTAAAGAGTCGCCTGAATATCGAGGACGTTATTGGAGAATACGTTCAACTTAAGCGTGCCGGCCGTAACTGGAAGGGGTTGAGCCCCTTTAGCGACGAGCGTAGTCCGAGCTTTATGGTGAGCCCAGAGAAACAAATTTGGCACGACTTTAGTTCGGGCAAGGGTGGCAACGTCTTTAGCTTTATTATGGAGGTCGAAGGCCTCGATTTTAAGGGTGCTTTGGAGCTTTTGGCGCGCAAGGCGGGCGTTGACCTTGATCAGTATCGCAAAAAGGGCAGCGGACAACGCGGTGAGAATAAAGAACGACTATACGATTTGCTGGAAGCCACGACCACGTACTACCAAAAAAACTTGCTCCAAAACACAGAAGCGCTCAAATATCTACGTGAAAAGCGACAATTTACCAAGGAGACAATTCTCGAGTGGCAGCTTGGCTATTCGCCAAACACAGGCACCGCGCTCATTGATTTTTTACGCACCAAAGGTTTTACTCCCGAGGAAATGAAATCTGCTGGTGTTAGTGCCCAGCGTTTTCGTGGTATTGGCGACATGTTTAGAGGCCGTGTGATGATTCCGCTGTGCGACGCACAGGGTAGGGTTATTGGTTTTACTGCTCGCTTACTCAGGGACGACCCGAACGCACCAAAGTACATCAACACACCGCAAACACCTTTGTATGATAAATCCCGCCATGTGTTTGGCTTGCACCTTGCCAAGGAAATGATTCGCAAACAAAAGTTTGTTGTTGTATCCGAGGGTAACCTAGACGTCATCATGAGCCATCAAATTGGTGTTCGCCAAGTAGTGGCGACGGCAGGAACAGCACTTACTGAACAACATTTGCAGACACTCGGTCGGTTTACTGGTGATATTCGCCTGAGTTTCGACGCCGACAAGGCTGGTCTTAACGCCACTGAGCGGGCAATTCCTATCGCCAGCAAAGTCAAAATCTCCTTGAGTATTATCTCTATACCAAGCGGTAAAGATCCTGACGAACTTATTAAGCAAGACCCCAATATTTGGAAAAAAATTATTCAATCGCCACAAGATGCGCTCGACTGGCTCATCGATCGGTACCAAAAGTTGCTCGACATTAATACGGGCAGCGGTAAGCGCGAATTTACTGACGTTATTTTGCACGTAGTGCGCGAGTTACAAGACCCCGTTGAGCAAGACCATTACATTGGTGTAGTAGCTAAGCTGATCGGCGTGAGCCACGACGCCTTACGCAGTAAACTTAACGGCCAGAAGGAGGTTGAGGAGGCACGCCCTAAGAAGCGTATCAAGGTAGAGAGAAAGCTCAATGACAAGGCAACACTCAAGCTAAAGCAATCCCAGAACTTACTGCTTGCCATTGCCCTGATGCGCCCTAAGTTGCGCGCTATTGCCCTTGAACCTATCATTCCCGAAATGCTGGTTGATGAAGAAGGCTACCAAACCTTGGATTTCCTCACGACTCACCCTGATTTTGTAGGTGGTCCCCAGGCTACCCCAGAATTGCAACCAATAGCAGATCATGTTAAAGTATTATCAGATCAATTTGACAATTGGGACGAAGGCTACGACTTAGTAGAACTACAAAACAACATCGTTTTGCTACAAAAGAACCTCGTGATCCCATATATCGAAACAAGACAGCCAAAAATACTTGAAGAATCAGCAACCGCTGACGATCAGCAAAAAACACAGTTAAGAGAAGAATATAATCAGCTTACACAGTTGTTAAAGCTATATAAAGGAGGCGCGTAAGCCCTATGCCAAAAGCAAAGAAGACCACGAAGCCAGCCAAAGATGAAGCGCAAGCTCCAGTAGATTTTGAACAGGCAAAGAAGGATATTCTCGAAAAGGCTAAAAAAGCTGGTCAAATTGACCAGAAGGATATCAACGCTGTTATTCCTGATGTTCCAGACAATGCTGATATTCTTGACAGCATTTACACCGAACTTGCAGACGCTGGTATCCCAGTAGCTGCTCCCGGAGCTGCCGGTCCTGGCACCGAAGAAGATTTTAGTGATGAATGGCTTGGCGAAGACGGCGAAGAAATCGTTGCCGACGACCAGAACTATCTCGATGACATTGCAGATGACTCAGTTCGTTTGTACTTGCGCGAAATTGGTAAAATTCCACTATTGTCAGCCGAAGAAGAGCTCTCACTCGCTAAGCGCGTTGTAGATGGTGACAAAGACGCTAAAGACAAGATGGCTGAAGCTAACATGCGTTTGGTTGTTTCTATCGCTAAGCGTTACGTAGGCCGCGGCCTCGACCTCCTCGACCTTATCCAAGAAGGTAACACTGGTTTGTTGCGTGCTGTTGAGAAATTTGACCCAGACAAGGGATTCAAGTTCTCTACATATGCAACTTGGTGGATTCGCCAGGCTATTACTCGTGCAATCGCCGACCAGGCACGTACCATTCGTATTCCTGTGCACATGGTTGAGACCATCAACAAGCTACTTCGCACACAGCGTCGTTTAACTCAGGAACTTAACCGCGAACCGACAAACGAAGAAATTGCCAAAGCAATGGACCTCGATGTGGACAAGGTTGAGCACATCATGAAGATTAAGCAGGACATTTCTTCTTTGGACGCTTCTATTCGCGACGACGAAGAAGAATCAGTGCTTGCTGACTTTATCGAAGACGAAGATACTGTTCGCCCAGAAGAATCTGCTAACACCCAACTCCTCAAAGAGCAGGTAAAGGGCATGCTCGGCGCACTTACCGAACGTGAGCAAAAAATCCTCAAGCTCCGTTTTGGTCTTGAAGATGGTAAGCAGCACACGCTCGAAGAAGTAGGTCAGGAATTTTCCGTGACCCGTGAACGCATTCGCCAGATCGAAGCAAAAGCACTTGCTAAGCTTCGCAAGCACAAAGATGCTAAAAAGCTCCACGACTACATTAAGTAGGCCGTAAGCGCTATACTAAAAGAGCCGTCTCTTCCCGAGGCGGCTCTTTTTTATTTCGCGTAGTTTTCTACAAACGTTCCCACTCAAAAGTGGCATTGCCTGGATCGAAAGTGACGGTAATGCCGAGGTCAACTGCCTGCACCTCTGTCCACGGTCCATTAAGAAAGTACGGGGCAGTAGGACGGTATGGGGTAGCGGCCAGTGTCGAGAAGCGCGGCTTAACAACGCCAACGTTGCTTCCCGTTGCTCCGTAGGTAGATACTGACAGGCCGGAGCCGTCCAGGCGGAACACCCGAGCTAACGATTCACACATACCCCGATAGCCATCGACGGTGCTGTCGCTATTTGCGACTTGCTCCATAATGTTAACGGCAAAAATACGAATACCAAGACTTTGACGATAAGCACGCGCGCTATCGGCACGTGTTTTGATATCTGAGAATGTTGAGTAATAAGGGTTTGGATAGGCGTCGCTATTGCAGACCCAGGACTCAAGCAGCAAGACATCTGAGCTATTTGCGTGAGTCGCAGCGCCAGTTGGATTGTATGTGGCGTCTACTTGCGAACTGAACGCCTGATCGGTGTTAAAGACATTAATAATGGCTCCCACACCCTTGCTGTGCACATAGTCGAGAATGGCATTTTGGCGAGTGCGGCTTACGCCATAGTCAAAGCCAAACACATCGAGGAAAATACCCTTGGCGCCCATGGCAATCCAGTCGTCGATTTGACCCTGGATAGTGCTGAGTGACAGATTGCCAGTAGTTACGCCGGTGTCGATATAGCCCCAAATAACAGTTCCCGGAGACAAGTCAGCAACTTTAGAAATAATAGAGACGGTGTCAGCGTGATAGACGTTACCTGAGTCTTCGAGGCCAGTACCGAGTACGACATCGTCGTAGCGCGCCAAAATGCCTGCAGCGTAGTTGACGTCGTACTTAGCGTTGATAATTGTTGGTGCAGAATAATAGATGAGCAAAGAACGTAAGCTGTCACCAACGCCAAGAGACGGGTCAAGCTTATCAGAGGTTATGGCCCCATCAGCTAGTTTTGCGCTCGTTATAGTATTGTCGGCGAGCTTAGGTGCAGTTACCGAATTATTCGCAAGAGCAGGGGTGGTAACACTGCTACTCTGTAGTTGTGACGCGGTGATGCTGTTGGCTTGAAGCTGGCTCGTGCCAACACTGTCATTTTTGAGTGCACCAGAGGTAGCATGCGAAGTTAGCAAGAAGTCGTTAAGAACATCGCCCCATGAGCCGCTATCAGATCCCGGAACCGGTAAACGTGCCATATGCACCCCAAATTACTTATGCTTAGCATACCATGAGTGCGATGCGGACACTAGCCATGACGATGTATTTAACTATAATTAAGAAAGGTTTATCGAGAACAATGCAGGTGGCCAATGGGCCTATATCGAACAAGCTACTGG
>CAZZHV010000023.1:0-16677 GCA_964654135.1 uncultured Candidatus Saccharibacteria bacterium | reverse complement strand
AACCCCACAACAACGCCCTAAAAAGGCGCGGGTGCCCCCGTTACGGTGTCATTTATTTGATACATGTACCGGGGGCGTTTTACTTTCTAGTTGACAGTAGTGCTTGCGAATTGTTCAAATAAGTTGATATGAAAGTAGTTTTGCCGAAGAAACCAACAAATACGTTTACCGAGCCATTTACCGGTCAGTTTCAGTCCGAATTACGTATAGAGAATGCTCGCGTTGAGCTACTCGATGCAATAGGTATACGTGCCGAAAATATGACTATCGACGAGTCGATTTTAGAACGGGTGCAATTTGTGCAGGCAAAACTTGATAAATTGGGACTGAGCGATGTGCTACTTCAGGGCTGCGATCTATCAGCAGCAAAGTGCGCTGATGGCTCGTGGCTCCGTGTGCATGTTAAAGGCGGACGTCTGACTGGTGTTGATCTTAGTAGCACGACAATCAAGGATGTTATTTTTGAAGACTGCAAGCTCGACCTTGCAAACTTTCGATCGAGCAAGCTCACGCGAGTGCAGTTTATCGGTTGCCATTTACAGGAAACAGATTTCCAAATGGCTACGCTTACCAATGTTACGTTTAGTTCATCAGAGCTCAAGAAGGTTGCTTTTTCGCGCGCCGTACTAAAGAACGTTGATGCTCGTACCTCTCAACTCTTTGATATTCGCGGCTGGAGCTCACTTAAAGGTCTGGCACTAGACACTACACAGCTGATGACAATAGCGCCAGAATTAGCCAATGAATTTGGTCTTATTATAGAAGACTAAAAGAGGCCCGCCGAAAGTGGCGAACCTCTGAGACTATCCTGCAAAGCTGTTTAGTAGCGGATTTTTGCTTCTGGCGTAATACCAGCGCTTTGATCCTGTGCTTTCTGTAGGTCTGTATGTATAGTGCTATCTTGCTTGCTCATATCTTTTTGATCCTTAGCGCCAGCAAGCTTGAGCATGCCATTGCCAATGTCAGCGAGTGACACGCCAGCCTGTGCAGTCGGTTGATCAGTTGCTGCGCCCATAGCGGTCGTCATAATACTGTACCCGTACGACTTATGTGTCTTGGTGTTATAAATAATACCAACATCGTGACGATTGTTTCCATCTGGATCATCGAGGATGCCCACTTTATTGACTAAGATAATGTCGCTATCATCTGTGTTCAATTGGCTACGAACTCCAAAGTCTGTGAAAATATTAGTCGCCATCGTGTTACGTACAAATTTGCCGTAGACATCCTGGTTAGCGCCAATCATCTTTACGACTTTCAGCGAGTCACGTGCAGTACTATTGCCGAGGTAAAAGTGTGTGTCATCGAGCAACTGAAGATATGTATGATCGAGCTTCAGCTCATTCTTAAAACGATCGTTAACGTGAGCTGGGCCACCAAGTACGTTATTTACAAAAACACGCACAGCAGTGTTACCAGAGCGATTGAGCATATCGTACATGAGGTCTTTTACTGTCGCCTGTAGCGGTGCGCCAGACTGATCGTATACACCATAGCCACCACGAACGTCAGAAGTAGTCCATGTGACATTTTGATCAAGTGTAATGTTGCCAGCTCTAAGCTCGGTTAATAAGAGTTGGGTGACCGGCAGCTTATTAATACTAGCTGCGAATTGCTCTGTGTCGAGATTGTGTCCAACAATAGATTTTTGCGTCTGCATATCTACGATAGAGACATCAGTCGTAACATTGCTCTGTTCGTTCTTGGCGATAACAGTCTCTACGTAGTGTCGAAGCGCGAGACTCTTAAAATAATCACCAGCATCGTGCTTGGATATCTGAGACATATCCGATTTAAGCGACTTCTGCTGGTCGGCTGAATAAGTATTGTAGATCGATGGTGCCTGTGTGTACATTAAGAACCTTTCTAGTTAGATCAGTTAAGTGCAGCTACGCGTCATAGTTCCCCGAATCTCTCACTATAATTTAAATACTGTCCAAAAACCAGCTATATCTTGGACGTTAAAAAACCAGACGACGTGTCTGGTGGCGGACAAAAAAGGTAGGAATGTAGGCATAGGATGTGTGGTGGGGTGGGCAATGAAAAAGATTGGCCGTTGGCCGAGCGAAGTTGGGCGCCATGTGGCAGGGATGGACTGGCGTCCAGACTTCGCTCGGCCTCAGACCTACAGTAGCCGCAAGCGGGACAGCATATGCGACTACTGAGTCTAGGAGAGGTGAAACCCTGGCGGAGTTGGGTTCTACCGAGGTACAGCTGAAGACCTCAAGTACACGTCACATGAACCTTTATAGCGGTCGGGGCTCTTCCCAAAGCCGAACCGCTAGGTTCACATAACACGCACCTCTCCCGTACGCGGATTCAATCGGGCATACCCCCACGGCAACTGCTCGAGAATCAACGCGCACGATCTTGTATTTCAAAAAGCTTAAACATCAAATGCCTACATTTTTCTGGTGTAGCCAGATGTGTATATCCTAGCACGAAATGCTATAGTAGTGATAACGGTTATGCTACATTAATTGGGACATTAAAACGTTCATGAACAAGAAAATTAAGCTCATACTCCCAGTAATACTAGCGCTTGGCTTGCTTGCCGGCGGCATATGGTATTTAAGGGACGCTAACTTTGCTCTACTCAACCCTAAGGGATCTATTGCGCACCAGGAGCGTCAGCTCATGCTGTTCGCTTCGCTACTTTCGCTATTGGTGGTCGTACCGGTATTCGCCCTGCTCTTTGGTATTATCTGGCGCTACCGTGTCGGCAACAAAAAGGCGGTGTATAAACCAGATTGGGACGGTAGCAAAACGCTCGAAACTATCTGGTGGCTTGTGCCCTCAGTTCTAATCATCGTTTTGTCGGTCGTAACATGGAACAGTAGTCATAAACTCGATCCATATAAACCACTCCAATCTGCCGCAAAACCTCTCAAGGTACAGGTAGTTGCACTCGACTGGAAGTGGCTCTTTATTTACCCCGAACAGAATATCGCAAGCGTTAATTTCCTTGAGGTGCCAACCGATAGACCAATCAACTTCGAAATTACCTCCGATGCTCCAATGAACTCGCTGTGGATACCGCAGCTTGGCGGTCAGATCTACGCTATGCCCGGCATGTCGACTGCACTTCATCTCCAAGCCGACACCGTCGGAGACTACAAGGGTTATTCTGCAAATATCAGTGGTAAAGGATTTGCTGGCATGACCTTTACGACGCGCGCAGTCGAACAAGGCAATTTTGACCAGTGGGTAGAATCAGCTCGTCGCTCGCCACTTACGCTCAGCCAAGATGCATACAACAAGCTAGCTCGTCCAAGCGAAAACAACAAGCCAGTTACCTATGCGGCAATTCAATCAGGTCTCTATGATACGATAATCATGAAATATATGGCGATGCCAGCCGCTGGCGATACCGAAACGCAAGAAACTAACACGCATGATCATGGCGCGCACGACCACAAGGAGTACCCAATGACCAACATGCAGAAGATGGGGATGTAGAAGATGCAATTCGCAAACTTACTGGGACGATTAAGCTGGAGCTGGCTACCCCAAGACCCAATTTCTGGTGGTGGCGCAGCTTCCATAGTGCTCATTGGACTTTTGGGCTTTGGACTCATGACGTACTTCAAGAAGTGGAAATGGCTCTGGAAGGAATGGATTACCTCACTTGACCCTAAAAAGATCGGCGTGATGTATCTTGTCGTGGCGACAGTTATGATGCTGCGCGGTCTGGCGGATGCGCTTATGATGCGCACTCAGCAAGCAACATCAGTTGGAGCATCACACGGGATTATTAGTTCAGATCACTTCCAACAAGTGTTCTCTGCGCATGGCACAATTATGATTTTCTTTGTGGCCATGGGCCTTATGTTTGGCCTTATTAATCTGATCCTTCCTTTGCAAATTGGCTCACGCGACGTAGCTTTTCCATTCCTAAACTCCACAAGCTTCTGGCTCTACACCGCCGGCATGCTGCTCGTGAATCTTTCTCTCGTGATCGGCGAATTTTCGAGCGCCGGATGGTTGGCATATCCGCCACTGTCTGAGCTTAAATTCAGTCCTGGTGTCGGTGTTGATTATTGGATATGGAGTTTACAGATAGCCGGCATCGGTAGTTTGCTATCGGGTATTAATTTTATTGTAACAATACTCAAAATGCGTGCGCCTGGCATGAGACTTATGAAGATGCCAATGTTCGCCTGGAGCGTCTTGGGCAGCATGTCACTCGTGGCATTTGCGTTTCCAATTCTTACCGTAACATTGGCGCTCCTAGCGCTTGACCGCACACTTGGTATGCACTTCTTTACAGCCGACGGTGGTGGCAACGCCATGATGTACGTTAACCTTATATGGGCATGGGGCCACCCCGAGGTTTACATTCTCATTTTGCCTGCTTTTGGCATATTCTCAGAGGTTGTGGCTACCTTCTCGCGCAAGCGTCTCTTTGGCTATACTTCGATGGTCTGGGCAATATGGGCAATCGTTTTACTATCATTTATAGTTTGGCTACACCACTTCTTTACCATGGGCGCCGGGGCAGATGTTAACGCATTCTTTGGCATTATGACCATGATCATTGCAGTGCCGACGGGCGTAAAGATGTTCAACTGGATATTTACTATGTATCGTGGTCGCATTCATCTAACTTCACCTATGTTATGGTTTATCGGGTTCGTCGTAATGTTCACAATTGGTGGCGTTGCCGGCGTGCTTCTAGCCATCCCACCTGCCGACTTCCAATTGCACAATAGCCTCTTCTTGGTAGCGCACTTCCATACTATGATCGTTACGGGCGTCCTGTTTGGCTATCTTGCAGGTGTTACCTACTGGTTCCCTAAAGTCTTCGGCTTTAAGCTCAACGAACGCCTCGGCAAATACGCATTCTGGAGTTGGCTTGTTGGCTTTGCACTTGCCTTTGTTCCTCTCTACATATTAGGTCTCATGGGTGCTACGCGTCGTCTTGACCACTACGATCCATCTATGGGTTGGCAACAGCTCTTTATTGTTGCCGGTATTGGCGTATTGTTTATATGCCTTGGCGTTGGTTTCCAGGTTCTCCAACTTGTCGTAAGCATCGTACAACGCAACAAAAATCGTGACACTACTGGCGATCCTTGGAATGGCCGCACATTGGAATGGTCAACTACTTCACCTGCTCCAGCATACAACTTTGCCGTTCTGCCAAATGCGTCCGAACGCGATGCATTCTGGGCATTCAAACACAGCAAAGCTAAGCCCAAAAAGCCAACCTATACTGATATTATGATGCCAAAGAACACTGGCCTCGGGGCAATCATAGCCGCCTTTGCACTGATGTTTGGATTTGCGGCTGTCTGGCACATTGCCTGGCTTGCCGCAATCGGTCTACTTGGTGTACTTACGACCATTATTATTCGCATGAACGATGACGACACCGAATACGTACTGCCAGCGCACGAAGTCAAGGCTCTCGAAGATGCCCGAAAGAAGGAGCAATACGCATGAGTGAGCACACTATAACTGCAGCAGCCAACGAAACCAACGATAAGACACTCTTTGGTTTCTGGGTCTATCTTATGACCGATTGTGTGTTATTTGCCAGCCTCTTCGCGACTTTTGTAGTCTTACAACCTGGCACTAATGGTGGCCCTGCCGGCAGAGATATTTTTAGCTTACCTTTTGTCTTAGCCGAAACACTCATTTTGCTTACAAGTAGTTTTACGAGCGGGCTGGCTCTACTAGCTGCCGAACAACGGCTTAAGCAGCGAACGCTTATTTTGCTGGCAATAACAGCGGCCCTTGGTGCGGCCTTCCTTGTTATGGAAGTATCAGAGTTTCACAAATTGGCTGCCGAGGGCAATAGCTGGCATCGCAGCGGCTTCTTGAGCGCTTTCTTTACCCTTGTCGGCACGCATGGATTGCACATTACCGCAGGGCTTATCTGGCTGGCTGTGCTCTGCCAGAAACTTTTCACGAGGGGTTTCACGCGTACCAATATGCGTCGTTTGAGCATGTTTAGTATGTTCTGGCACTTCCTCGACATCATCTGGATATTCATCTTTAGCATTGTATACATGATTGGAGTACTTTAATGAGCACCAACGCGACTGGACTCAAGCGCTCTATGAAAAGCTACATTGTTGGCTTTGCACTGTCAGTGGCGCTTACCCTAACAGCCTACCTATTCGTTAACGCGCACGTATCATCTGCGCATCACGATTTTTCGCATCATTTCCTGATTGGTATTGTCATGTTGCTGGCATCAATACAGCTTATTGTGCAGCTCGTCTTCTTTTTGCATCTTGACCGCGAGCCTCGACCATACTGGAACCTTCAGGTACTCTTGTTTGCTGCCGGTGTTATAGCTATTGTCGTTATTGGTTCGATATGGATTATGAGCAATCTCAACTACCGCATGATGCCATCTGAGGTCAACCAGTACATGAGAAGTCAAGACTCGCTCTAAAGTAGCTGCACACACTGTCTCGATGGTGTTATCATGAGCATGTATGACCACACCGTTTACAATACTACTAAACACGTCCAAAACCATGGCGGTACACACGCCGCTCACTGTTCTTACGCGTGAACCACTTTTTGAACAAGAAGCCAGACAGCTCGCAGCGCATGTCCAAACCTTGCCACCCGAAGAACTTGCCAAGAAAATGCACATCTCAAAAGCTTTATCCGAAAAAACGCATGAGCTATGGCAGTCATGGGGCAAAAAAGACACTCCTTACGGTGTAGCACTCGATACTTTCGTGGGAGATATCTATAAAGGTCTGCGCGCCAAAGAGTTTAGCGTCGATGATCGCCATTACGCCGACCAAGTTCTGTTTATTGTATCCGGTCTCTACGGTCTCATCAGACCGCTCGATGCAATTCAACCCTATCGCCTAGAAATGATGTACAATATCCCTCCCCAGGGTTTTAAGAGCCTGTACGACTTCTGGGGCGACAAACTTGGACTTCGCCTAAAAGATACAGGAACTATTGTTAACTTAGCTTCTGAGGAGTACTTTAAGGCCATCCGACCATACGTCAATGCAAAGCACGTTATCGCTCCGCAGTTTCTCACCAAGATGACAACAGACCACGATTCCACATTCGTAGCCGTACATGCCAAAGTTGCTCGTGGAGCGTTCGCTCAATGGCTTATTCTTACAAGGCAACAAGAAGATATCAGATACGAACACTTTACTGCCTTCGGCTACCAATATGATCCGGAAATAAGCACGCCAAACCAGCCGACATTCGTACGCGTTGGCGACATGAAAACAATGTAAAAGAAAATACCGCCCGGAGGAACCGAGGCGGTATTTTGAGTGTTAGTGGGCTAACTATTTACGGTTAGCGCGGCGGCTCTGCAAGATGCGGTGAGCACCAGCACCAGCCATAGTAACACCACTGAAGAGACCGAATATGTCACCAGCGCCAGTGTTAGGAAGTTTCTCAGGGGTTGTAGAAACTGTAGTTACAGTGGTAGGTGTAGTTGGGGTTTCAGGGGTCTTAGGTGTTTCAGGAGTTGTAGGGGTAGTAGGAGTGGTTGGCTTTTCAGGAGTCTTCACAGGAGTGATCTTTACTGCGTTACCACATTCAGTCATTACTGCGAATACAGCTTGGCCGTCCTTCATGTATACAATTACCTTAGCGGTAGGGTTTGCAAATGAAGTTGTAGTCTTACGAGCGTATACGTTACCTTCAACTTTGGTAAAACCAGAGCCGTTAGTAAAGCGAGCGCTTACCCATGCACCAGTTGCAACGGTTTTGCCGTCAACAACGATGTGACCATCTTTGTAAAGGGTACCAACTTTGGTGTTAGTGGCGTTCATGCCGCTAACGACACTACTACTAGCACCTGCCCAGTTATATACAGCCTGAAGGTCAGTATAGTTCTGCTTTACAGTAGGTGAGCTTTCGTGACCAGACTTGTTGCTTGTGTAAGCATTCTTAAATGCATTGATGTATGCTGCGTCTGAACTACCGTCAAGACCACAATATACGATGTTTACTTTGTCACATGAGTTAGCTGCAGCTGAGGCTGTACCAGACATAACACTTACAGTGCTAATACCGAGTACACCGATAAGCAAACCAGCGATCATCAAACGACTTTTCTGTAGGATTTGTACCATTTCTAAATTCCTCCTTTATGATGTAATACATTATATACTAAAGCGTTATATAAGTCAATACCCTTATGCTTTGATTACTTCTTGCGCTGACGACCTTTTTCAGGGGTGGCCGGTTCATATTCTACAAGCTGTAAATCTTGAATAAGTTGGTTCGCAGCGTTTTGAAGAGCCTCTCTACGGTTCACGCCTCCCCCTTGTCTGCTGCGACGTCTGCCGTCTACGAGTACAGAGGCGGTCACAATGCTTGAGCTACCTTCTCCCACTACGGTTACCGTATAATCCATATCTGTTTTGCTCTGTAGGGCACGAAGATATTTGTCGCCATCCTTCAAAGCTGTATTAAGACGAGCATCGACCTTAAATTGTTGCGTTAGCTCAATAGGGTTAATCTCGATTCCAGCAGTCTTGCCTAAGGCTTCGATAGCTAAAGCTGTCGGAGTAGCCCCTTTCTTGCGTGTTACGCCAAGAATATACTCCCCTGTTAGAGTGGTAAGCATATAGGAGCCAGCGATTGGTTTGCCGTTGCTATTTAACGGTATATCTCGTTTTACCCATTCGTTATCAATGGCTTCGGGGACAATCTTTTGCGCCAATCTAGGGTTATTAATTACGTAATCTATAGCCTGCTGTCGTAGTTCTTGCCTATCGTCTAAGCCATTACGTCGAACAGGAGCAAAAAAGATGTATGCCAGCTCATCTGTTGTGATCGTCTCAGCCGTAAGTTTATTAAATAGTTCGGCATTTTTGCCGCGCCTTACCTTAACTGGTGCATCTTCGACGAAAAACACTGGTTGTCGGCTAGTTTCGCTTACACCGTTGAGCTTATTAGCAATGCCCGCGAGCGCTTTCTTGTCGTAGCTATACGAAGAGGACTTGTCCATATAGTCGGCAATATTACTCAAATTAACAAAATCGCTAAAGCGGCGTAGCGGAGATGTGGCATGGGTGTACTTTGGCAAGTTAAGACCCCTGTGAGCAGTAGGCTCGAGCGAGTATCGTACATATCTGCCAGCCTGCGTGTGACCTCTGTATAGACCAGGGATATTACGTGCATGCATATACTCGGCAAGAACGGTGTTCATAAGGATCATACACTCCTGAACTACGAACTTACCGAGTTGGTTTTCGGTCGTAACAATCTCTTCGCCTTCTTCGTCTTCAAGGAAATGCTCTGTTTTGTCCGGGTGGCGTCGCTTAAATAG
The DNA here is from genome assembly GCA_964654135.1 of uncultured Candidatus Saccharibacteria bacterium. GTDB lineage: Bacteria > Patescibacteriota > Saccharimonadia > Saccharimonadales > UBA4665 > CAMLQK01. The sequence goes on along the minus strand of CAZZHV010000023.1, from coordinate 7,397 downwards.
CTGTTTTGAGACCTCTGCAAGACGAGTAAACTGGCCGTCATGCGAGTTCTCCTCGATAGCCCGCTGAAGGCCACGATATGTCAGTGTGTGCGGCAGTACGGCTTCACGAGTAACAATTGGTTCGTATACAGTACCTTCGTAATCTATAGGAATGTGTGCTGTCAGTGCTGGTCGATGTCGATTAGGGTTAAGACTAAAGATACGCTCACTTAATGTCCGCGGCATCATTGGCGTAAGCGCTCGACTACCTCTGTACATAGTGCCAAGACGTCGACTTGCCAGCTCTGTAACAGCAGGCATCGAAGAAGAGACATATGAGCCCGTATCAGCGATGCTTACATGTAAGACGTGCCCCTCATCATTGCTTGAGAGCATAAAAGCATCATCGCGGTCACGGGTACTTGCACCATCAACTGCATACACTTCTCGGTGCATGCGCATGTCCATCCAGTCTTGAGGTAGCTTAAAACTAGCAGCCTCTTCAGCTGCTAGTTCGACTAGGGTTGTAGTATCCAGTTGTTCTGGGCTCGTCATAGTATTACTATATTTAAACATAAGATGGATTGCTCTTCAAACCTTCATCATTTCGTTTGCGCTATACTAAACCTATGAACACGCAGAATATAGTCACGGCACGTCTTAGCGCGCTGGGAATTACAGATTCAGTTGGTATGAACGTAAAAGATATCGTGACGCATCTGGGGGCGCTGCAGGCACAAGATTACCCTGGAGCACTCTGGTCGCTCGGCCTGCGCCTGCCAGGAAGTACTGTATCTGATATAGAGCAAGCGTTGACCGAAGGTTCAGTTATTAGAACGTGGCCCATGCGAGGCACGCTACACTTTGTGGCTGCCGAAGATGCCAAATGGATGCTAAAACTGCTCACACCTCGCATTATCCGTATGGCCGCTAGCCGAGAACGCAGCCTTGAGCTCGATGACGCTGTTTTTAAGAAAGGTTTTGCCGTGCTCACGAAGGTATTGAACGACGGTAGGCCGCACTTACGCTCCGACATGATACTGGCACTCGAAAACGCCGGTATTGACACGCGAAATCAACGTGGCTACCACATTTTGTGGCACGCGTCACAAACTGGGCTTATCTGTCTAGGCCCTATGGAGGGCAAACAACCGACATTTGTGTTGTTTGACGCCTGGGTGCGCAAAAGTAACACACTAGAAGGCGATGAGGCAATTACCGAGTTGGCCAAACGCTATTTCTTGAGTCATGGCCCAGCAACAGAAAAAGACTTTGCCGGTTGGACTGGATTGCCGCTTACTGATGCCCGTAGAGGCATACGGGCGCTCGATACCCGCCTTGTAAGAGAAGTTATCGAAGGTACCGAATATATCATGCCACACACTTTACAGGGCGCGTTCAAGCCATCAGTAGCGTTGTTGCCAGGCTTTGACGAATATATGCTGGGCTATAAAGACCGTACTGCCGCACTGCACGTCGATCATTCAGGTAAGATTGTGCCAGGGAACAATGGCATGTTCCTATCGACGGTAGTTGTCGATGGCCAAGTTATAGGGACCTGGAAACGGGTAATTCGCGCTAAGACGGTAGCAATTACTCCGTCAGTGTTCCCTGGTTACACAATAGATGCCGCACATAGACCCCTATTAGTCGAGGCTGCCGAACGCTACGGCTCGTTCGTTAGCCGCGAAGTATTGCTCGAAATATAGCAAAAAGAAAAGGCGACCTTGCAGCTGGTCGCCTTAACAGTGTATCGGGGTTCTATGAAATAGAGATTATTTAGAGCCGCCCAGCAAGCCGCTGAGAACGCTCCATGAGGCTGTTACGCCAAGTGTTAGTGCTACTCCGAGTGTAAGTTCGCCACTACCCATAATTTAGTAATCTCCTGTTTAATAATCTTATGCAATGCATTGCATATGTGACTATACGCACACGTTCAGACCGCTACTAGTAAATTTCTTACATAAGTTACGTGAACAATTGCAGAACTACTGGCGTCATAAGCCGCGTATACGCCTAGAGTGTAATAATCGCTACGATTAGTTCAGCTTCTAAAATAAAAAGGTTGTGCTTGGTGCGTTCTATCTTTTATAATACAGACAAGAACAGAGGGATTTAGCAGAGCAATGAAAGTACTTATGCTTGGGTGGGAATTACCTCCACACAACAGCGGTGGCCTGGGTGTGGCTTGTTACCAACTCTGTAAAGCGTTGGCGCGTACTGGTGCCGATATTGATTTTATCCTTCCCTACACCGCAAAACACGACATTTCTTTTATGAATATCGTTGCTGCGCATCCGCAAGATGTTACAGAGGTCATGCGCGCTGGCAATGCCTACGAAAGCTATAAATATGTCTATAGCGACGGTCACACCGAGCAGATCGATGTCTTTGGCCAACAGCAACTCTTTGAACATGCTGTAAATGACTATATTAAGCAGCGGCCGCTTGGCTCGTACGATGTTATTCATGCTCACGATTGGCTTACCTTTCGCGCTGCCATTCGCGCCAAAGAGCACACTAATCTGCCTCTAATAGTCCATTTGCACTCTGTTGAGCGTGATCGAGCCGGCGGTGGACTGGGTAATCCACTCGTGCGTGAGATCGAAGCCACGGCTATGCTATTAGCCGACAAGATCATTGCAGTTAGTCAACATACCAAGAACGCTATTATCAAAGACTACAACATACCAGCCAGCAAAGTAGAGGTCGTACACAATAGTATCGACAAGGATATGGTTGAGCCACTCGACACACAAAATGCCTACCGATACCTGTCAGCACTCAAAACTCGAGGTTACCGAGTAGTAACTGCAGTGAGTCGCCTTACCATGCAAAAGAATCTACCCGCACTACTTCATGCTGCCAAAGACGTTATTGCTCGTGCACCAAAGACCATGTTCTTGATTGTCGGCGATGGCGATCAGTACTTTGAGCTTATCGAGCTGGCTGCCGAGCTCGGTATTAGCGACCACGTACTCTTTACTGGCTTCCAGCGTGGCAAACAATGGCGAGACGCGTACGCCATCGCAGATCTATTCGTTATGCCCTCTATCTCTGAGCCTTTTGGCTTAACAGCGCTCGAGGCCATTGGCTACGGCACGCCGGTGCTAATGAGCCGTCAATCTGGTGTCGCAGAAGTCATCCAGAATAGCCTCAAGGTAGATTTCTGGGATATCCATGAAATGGCCAATCAAATCGTTGCAGTCATGCAAAACGATAGCTTGCGAGATGAACTACATTCCAACGCGTTATCAGAGTACAATACTTTGTCCTGGGACGATTCTGCGCAAAAACTAAAAGGCATCTATGCAAGACACGCCGAGAGGGCTTTCGCATGACCAAAGCTATAGTACTCTACCTGCATGTTCACCAGCCGTATCGCGTACGCCACTATACTATTTTTGACGCAGGCGTTGATCACCACTACTTTGATGCCCCATATGACGATCGTACCAGTAACGAGCGTATCGTTCACAAAGTAGCCGAGAAATCGTACATTCCGACCAATCGTCGTCTTCTTAAATTGCTCAGCGACTATCCTGAATTCAAATTGAGCATCTCTATTACCGGGACAGTTATAGAGCAGCTCGAAAAGTGGTCACCCGAAGCTTTGCAATCTTTTAAGGATATTGTTGCGACCGGTCGAGTCGAGATTGTTGCCGAAACCTATCACCACAGCTTGGCTTTCTTCTATTCGCGTGATGAGTTTGAACGCCAAGTAGAAATGCACAAGAATAAGATTCGGGAGGTGTTCGGCGTAACCCCTCAAGTCTTCCGTAACACCGAGCTTGCCTACAACAATGAAGTCGCAGCTTGGGCTGACAGAGCCGGCTACAAGGGCATATTGGCAGAAGGCTGGGATAAAGTCCTTGGCTGGCGCAGTCCAAACTATGTTTACCGTCCAGCATATACCGAAAACATCCGCCTGCTCATGAAAAACTACAAACTCAGCGATGACATTGCTTTTCGCTTTGGTGATCGCAATTGGGCTGAGTGGCCGCTCACTGCTAGTAAGTTTAGTCACTGGCTGGGCAGTACTGATTTGGCGACCAACTTCAACCTCTTTATGGACTACGAAACGTTCGGCGAGCACCAGTGGGATGAGTCGGGCATCTTTAACTTCCTAGAGCATTTGCCAGAAGAGTGGCTCAACACACCCGACCACGCCTTTATGACGGTGAGTGATGCAATTAATGCATTCGACCCTGTTGATACAATCGACATGCCGCACACTGTTACCTGGGCGGATACCGAACGTGACCTTAGTGCTTGGCTCGGCAACAAAATGCAGACATCTGCTATCGCAAAATTATATGAGCTCGAAAAAGCCATCCTGGCCACCAATGACCTAGTGTTAATCGAGGACTGGCGACGCCTGCAGACCTCAGACCACTTTTACTATATGTGCACAAAATGGTTTAATGATGGTGACATCCATGCGTACTTTAGCCCCTATGCTAATCCGTACGACGCTTTTATTGCCTTCATGAACGCATATCACGATGTTCGCCTTCGCCTGATAGAGAAAGGAGTGGAACTCTAATGGCACGACCGGTAATGCTCGGCAATGGCAGCCTAACTGTTGGCCTCAACGAACAAGGTCTTGTTCATGACTTCTACTATCCTTACGTAGGTCTCGAGAACCTCACGAATGCCCGTAGCGTGCGCCACAAGATTGGTATTTGGGTTGATGGCGACTTCTCTTGGGTTGATGATGACCAGTGGCGCGTTGAAGTAGACTTCGAAAATGACGCTATGGTGAGCAATATCCATATGCACCATCCTCGTTTTGATATTGAACTCATATTTACGGATTTTGTTGATAGCGACTTTAATGCGTTCTGCCGCCGTATTATGGTCATTAACCATAGCAATGATTATCATAATATCCTTTTGTTTATGCACCAGGTCTTCCAGATCTCTCGTGCTGGTCGCGCAGACACCGCACTGTTCGTACCCGACGACAATTACATCCTCGACTACAAAGGCCGCTGTAGCCTACTCATATACGGCCAGAACATCGATGGCACCAAGTACGACCAGTTTGCTATTGGCAACTACGGTATTGAAGGCAAAGATGGTACGTATCGTGACGCCGAAGATGGCGAGCTATCTGGTAACGCTATCGAACATGGTGGCGTCGATTCGGTATTACGCTTTACAGCCAGCCTAGCAAGTGGCGCTAACACTCAGATCGACTACTGGATCGTGGCTGCCGAATCACAATTTAGCGCCGAGAAAATTCATCATCAGTTTTTGTCCGAAGGAATTGAGCATCGTTTGGAAGTTACCCGTCAATATTGGCGCGAATGGATCTCGACGGCAGCCAACACTTTGCACGCCATTGATAGTGAGTACCTCAATGCCGTTAAGAAGTCACTCATGACCATTAAGGTACACACCGACAAACGCGGCGGTGTTATTGCTTCCTGCGACTCGTCCATCTATAACTTTGGTCGCGATTATTATAGCTACGTTTGGCCGCGTGACGGCGCATATGCCATGTGGCCACTCATCCGACTTGGCTATCGCGAAGAACCCCGCAAGTTCTTCGAATTCTGCCGCGACATTTTAGCTCCCGACGGCTACCTGATGCACAAATATCAGCCAGACCGTGCTATTGGCAGTACATGGCATCCACTCCTACATGGCAACCACCGTGAACTGGCTATTCAAGAGGATGAAACAGCGATTGTCTTGTATATGCTTGGCGAGTACCACGATCACACCGGGGATGATGATTTCGTATATAGTCTCTACAATACGTTTATCCAGCCAACGGCCAACTTTATGAGCGAATTTATAGATGAGCAGACACAGCTGCCTCATGCCAGCTATGATTTATGGGAAGAGCGTTTCCTAACCTCAACTTACACTACGGCTGTGGTATATCAGGCATTGCTTGTCGCCGCCGACTTTGCAGATAAGTTTGAGTATCCAGATGACGCTGTTCATTGGCGAGACGTAGCTGCTACTATCCTCGAAAATGGCAAAGTATTTCTTGACGAAGAACGTGGTATTTTCCGTAAGGGGTATCTCCTACAAGAAAACGGCTCGTTGCAGTTCGATAATACCCTCGATATTTCGAGCTTATACGGTGTTATGATGTTTGCTCAGCACGATATGGGCCTCGAACAGACCGATAAAATGCTACGTGTCATCGAAGACGTCATGCTCGACAAAACACCTTCGGGTGGCTGCCCACGCTACGAACACGATCACTATTTCCAGGCTGACACCAATACTCTTGGAAATCCTTGGTTCGTGACAACATTGTGGCTCGCACAGTATTATATGCGCCACAAACAGCAAGACAAGGCTCGTCATTACATCGATTGGACGCTCGAACGAGCGTTGTCGAGCGGTGCCTTGTCTGAGCAGATCAATCCAAATACAAGCGCGCCACTAGGCGTCAGCCCACTCGTTTGGAGCCATTCAGAACTCGTAAATACTATTCTTGACCTATCTCGTATAAAATAGCACCTGTAAAGGAGAACTACATGAGCCCTAAGAAGGTTGAAATAATTGGTGTACCGGGCGACGATGTGACAGTGCCCGACAGAGTGCACTTGCAAGAAGGTGGAGCGTATACACCTGGCCAAGTTGAGCAAGCGATTGGCGCCATGGCAACAGGCGACTTTAGACTTACCGTCACAGATGAAATGCCCGGCCCCGATTTAGCTTAGAAATAAAAAGACCACCGCACTGGTGGTCTTTTTTGTAGGTGTGCTACGACTAGCGCTTTGGAGCTTCGTTGCGGCCCAAGTTCTTCTTGGTTTCAATAAACAACACGTGCTTACGGAGCTTAGGGCTGTACTTGCGCAAGCTAAGCTTCTCAGGAGTGTTCATTGTGTTTTTGGTAGTGTAATAAATACGCTCGCCAGACTCTTCGCTGACCATGCCGATAATTTTACGCTTTTCGCCTTTTTTAGCCATAAACTTCTCTTTAGGTAACCTTTATTATAATCAATCCTATAAATTCTAACAGATAGAGCCTCAGTTGTAAACTGTTTAAGCCCTAGAACGTGAAGTTGCGGAATAGTATGGCATAGAATATGACCATAAATCCGTATACGCCCAGGAGAGCTATGACGGCTACATCGAGAAAACGTACAGCTATTGGTAGCCGTTGGAAGTCAACATTGCGCCCTAATCCATACACAGACAAGCCAATCACTAGGAGAAGTAATACGTCCGTGTAACGGCCGACAGGGCCACCGAGACTTGCCGTTACCCTACTGAGCAGCAGTACTGCGGCAATAAGCAGTTGTGCTATGTAGAATTTTTTCGATTTGTTAGACATTGCAAACTCCATTATACATAAAAAACGGTCGGATGTACCGACCGCCTTATTATTCATATGGAGCCACGACTGAGACTTGAACTCAGGACCCCTTCCTTACCATGGAAGTGCT
>CAZZHV010000022.1:0-18800 GCA_964654135.1 uncultured Candidatus Saccharibacteria bacterium | reverse complement strand
TGCGCGTTACGAATGCGCTGCTCTACCAACTGAGCTAAGGTGGCGTACAGAATGACAGAATTATAACAAACCTACCCTTGGGCTGCTAGAGGATGTTCTAGCGTAGTCAAATTGAATACATTTTTTACTCAGAATACTTCTTATGATTTAGCAATTTCACCCCTGTTATCTTCAGCTTTGCTCTTTATATTTTGGATACCTACAGCGGAGACAATAGACCCTACGATCATCAGCACAGAGATAGCGATCAACCCACGATGGAAGCTCGTTACCGTAATAGCCTGGCCCGTAATAATGCCGAGAGCAGCGATTGCGATCAAACCGGCGATACGCGAAACTGCATTATTTACAGCCGATGCGATACCTGCCCGTTCAGGAGAAATAGCACCAAGTACGGCAGAAGTAAGTGGCGCAACCGTAATAGCAAGACCGAGCCCGAAAACCATGACGCCTGGGAATAGATGCGTCCAATAGTTGACGTTCTGGTCAACACGAAGCATTAATAAGAACCCCAAGCCGCCAATAAAAGGCCCTAATGCCATGAAGAAACGCGGACCATAAGTGCCAGATAAAGCTCCAAACTTAGACGACAAGACAAGCATAATGAGCGTCACCGGCAATAGAGCCAAGCCTGCGTTGATAGCAGAATACCCGCCTACCTGCTGCACAAAAACCGTGATAAGGAAGCTAGCTACCGCCAGACCTGCATAGATTACGAAAGTAGCAACGTTGCCCACACTAAAGTTACGCACCGTAAATAGCTCAAGCGGCAACATTGGATGCTTAGTTTTACGTTCATGAATACCAAAATAAATGCTCGCTAATACACCGATTACTAGAGGTATATAGATAAGCGGGCTGTGCCAGCCATAATGCGATTGTTCAATAAGTGCGTAGACTGGACCGCCAAGGCCTATAATGCACAAAAACGTGCCGAGCCAGTCAATATGGGTACGTTCACGAATAACTTCCTTTTGTTCAAGTCTGGCCAGAAGCACCATTGTAAGTGCAATCGGTATAACATTGATTGCAAATATAAGGCGCCAGGAAGATACATCAACCAAGAAACCACCAAGTAACGGCCCAACAACAAATGCAATGCCCGTCCATGCAGTCCAGGTGCCAATTGCTTTGCCCTGTGCACGACCAGAGAATGTCGAGATAATAAGCGCTAATGAACTCGGAACCAATAAAGCGCCCGCGATTCCCTGCAAAGCGCGAGAAATGATCAGAAAACTAGCATTCGGCGCGATTGCACAAAGTAGCGATGTGACGCCGAAAGCAGCGAGGCCAATACCGAGAATTTTCTTGCGACCAAAGAGGTCCGACAATGAACCAGCAATCAGCATTAGACTACCGAGCGTGATCATATAGGCGTCAACAACCCATTGTTGGACCACTAAGCCGCCCCCGAGCTCGTGGACAATAGCTGGTAATGCTACGTTAACCACGGAGCCATCAAGAAATGCTACAAATGAAGCAAGGATACTAATAAAAAGAACGAGGCGCTGCTGTTTACTCATAGAAACAGTATACGCTAGAAGCATATCGACATATAAAAAACAGCCCAGTGAGGCTGCCTAAAAGTTCAAGTTGTGCTGACGGCCTGGGAATATTTGTGTATGCCAATGGCATATTCCCAGGCCGCTGCCTCGAAGTATTTCTTCGGGGCATATCGCACCAGTGAGTAGTTGTGTTGGGTCCGTTAGCGCGCGGCTGCGATCTCGACGGCGGCAATCGTGAGCTTGGTCAGCCCATCGTGCATGCGCTCCGTCAGGAGTCGAACCATCTCGCTGTACTGTTCACCCGTCGGCTCGAAGGGATTGTCGGGGGCGACTTCCTTGCGAACGTCCACCGGATCGAGCAACTTGTCGTCGAAGTTGACGACAACAGGCGTCCTCGGGCTGAGCCCAGGGTACTTGCGCGACGGCAGCACCTTCTCGGTACCAGCGAGGCCCACGAGCAGAATGCACGTGTTGGTGGCGAGCGCAGTACGAGCGACACCGGTCTTCAGCTTGCCCACTGCCGGCACATCTTCCTTGTCGGGGTAACCAACAACGGTCGTGCCTTCGGGGTACATGATGCCGGCACCGCCGTGCTTGACGACCTCGCCGAACAGCTCAGGGACAGCAGCCTTGGAGGCCGGGTCACTGCGATCGACGAAGATCGTCCCCATCAGACGCAGGAACCATCCAGCAAGCGGCCAGCCCCGAGCTTCGATCTTGGAGACGAAGACCACAACACGACGCAGTGCGCCACCGATGTAGAAATGGTCGATGTCTCCCAGGTGCTTGGGGGCCAGGATCACTGGGATGCCCTTGATGAGCTTGGTCGGCCGGTTGAGAACCTTCACGTTCGCGATGCGCAGGATGGCCAGCATCCGCATCAGGGGCCGAATGAGCCTCGTCATCAGGCGTGCCTGCCAGCGCAGTCCTCGCGGCTTACGCTTCGTGGACGACGATTCGGGCGATGCTTGTGCGTCTTGCAGGTTACTCACTCCCACTCCTCAGTACGATTTCCATAGTTGGTCTGCTATGGCAGTGTCATCAGTCGATGATTTGCAAATTATACCATAAAAACATAAAACTAGCCAATTTAAGCTACACGCAAAATCCGTTATGATCAAAGCATGAGTGAATACGACACAATCCGAGAAAAGTACCGCCCTACACACATAAAAATGCTGTTAATTGCCGAATCGCAACCGCCCAAACCAGAAGTTGGTGGTAGCCGTCACTTCTATCGAACAGATCAAATTCGTCGCGATGACAGATTATTCATAAACACTGTCCGGGCACTCTATCCTGAAACAATGGATACGTCCCAAGAGGACCTCGAGAAAGACAAAGAGCAATGGCTACACCGCTTTATGAGCGACGGGTGGTACATGATTGAGTCGCTTAAAGCTTCATTAGCTCACGAAGTTACCAAAAAGCAGCGCCAAGAGCTCATACGCGAACATCTGCCGCAACTCATAGAACAAGTGCACGGTCTTGCGCAAAAAGACACAAAAATTATTCTTATTAAATCTAACGTTTTTGATGTAGCAGCCAAACCGCTAAAAAACGAGGGCTTTCATGTGCTTAATACTGAGCTCCTCGATTACCCCGGCAGGTTTAATCAACGTGATTACAGGGAAAAGTTGGCTGCCTTAGCTCATAAGTAGGGTTTCGAGACGCACCGCAGCATCAATTGCCGCCTTTGTCTCTTGGAGTAGCTGGGCAGGTTTGCGCACCACACCGCTATACTCGGCACTGTGACCAATAGTCTCAACTGTTGTGCCATATTGGGCAGTTAATTCTTGAACTGCAGGAAAATGTTGGCCGCGGTTATAAAACCCAGTCGTTACTGCAACAACGCTCTGATCTGAGTTTTCGGCCAACCCGGCACGACCTGCAAAGAATCGATAGTTATCATAGGTGGTTGCCCGACGAGCGCCAATTGTTTGTGGAGTACTGAGCACAAATGCGTGTTTAGTCTCGCCGTTTCTTTCGAATTGGTACACGCGGGTTAGCCACACATCGCCATCACGTTCTGTTTTAACTTCCTCGATAATCTCACCGCCAAGTAATGCCTCAACCGCACCACAACCAAGATCAAATTCTGTCTGAGCATTTGGGGCATATTCGGCAACCTTGGCGCGCTCAGCATCAGATACTGCACGGCTTGAGCCCAAATAAGTTACATAGCCAAAGGAGTCAACAGCGTCCAAACCATATCGCAAACGGTCTAGCGGAGCCCTATTAGCACCGCCCAATATAACCAGCGCATCGGGGTTTTTATTAGCCGGTTCTGTATTTTCAACCATACCAAGCTTGTTGGCCGCGTTAAAAATTACTCTCCACTGTTCCGACTCAGGATCGTCGAGCAACTCATGGCTCCAGTCGACAGCTTGTCGCTCGCTACCCTTCCTAAAATCCCAGTGACTGCTTGCCACATTTTGTAATGTAGCCAAGCGCTGGCTGCGGTCCTCGGGAAGCTCCGGTACGCCAAAAAGGTGCGCCATTTCTGCCAAGCCCTCATTCGCTGCAAAAGCGTCAAGTTCCGCACCCGCCATTTGTTCAGGGGTTAATAGGTCTTGTTCTAAGAATTCACCTCTGTGTGTCATGAGGTAATCATACTACAAGCATAAGCTTTTACAACCTACGGCAGCCAAGTATCAACAGAAATTAAGAATGAGAACACTAGTAGCATAATGAGTGAAAAATGGAACATTTTGCGCGCCCATGTATTGTCATCTGTTGCGGATTGCCCCTGTATGCCAAGCCAAATCCAGTAAATGCCGAGAGCACCCATAATAACAGCGTACGTTATGCCCGTAATATTGTAGGTAGTCAGAAGAATTGTCGAGATTACAAACGCAATTGTGTACAGCAAAATTTCAAATTTTGTGTGTTTAATACCCTTTACTACGGATATAACTGGCACACCTGCCTTTTTGTACTCTTTTTGGCGAAACACGGCGATTGAGTAAAATTCAGGCATCTGCCAGAGAAACAAAACAGCGAATACTAAAATTGCACCGGCGTCGATAGTACCAGCTACCGCGCAATAACCAGCCAAGATTGGCATAGCGCCCGAAATACTCCCCACAAGAGTGCCATGGATAGACATGCGCTTAGAGAGCATGCCGTACAGTACGACGTAATCGATAAAACCAATAATACCAATGGCAACGACAAGCCAGTTGGTCCATAAAATAAGAATGGCGAGACCAATCAAGCCAATAATTGTGCCGAAAATAACGGCGTTTTTGCCAGGAATTTCGCCGCTAACAATCGCACGTTTCTTGGTGCGCTCCATAAGCTTATCAATGTCCTGATCGAGAAAATTATTGATAACGCAGGCAGACCCAATTACAAGGGTCGTACCTACAACCAAGGCTAAGAATAGCCATACATCAAAGTGACGCTGTGTGGCCAATAAATAGCCAGCGACAGACGTTATAACGTTTCCGTACAGTACCCCCGGTTTGGTTAAAGAATAGTAGGCTTTGATTTTCTCTTTTGTAGTCATTATCTACATCATACAAGATGTAGTAACTAAGGCGGTAGTGTAACTATTACGCTTCGGCTTGGAGATTATATTTCCAACGGCCCTCTTGGCGTGCACGAGCCTTCGTACCAACATATTTCTGAGCAGGGTCGACAACTTCGTCCTCCTGTCCTTCGGAGCGAAAAATAGCCCATGCGTGCGCTCCATGAGCATCAATGTCATGATTGCGTTCGACACCCGCATAACCCTTTAAAATCTGATACTGTGTGAGTTTCTCCATAAAATATGCCGCGAGCAGACATTGGTGGCGACAAACGCCACCCTTTTCACGAATATACTCGCTGAGATATACCAGACCCATATCTGCATAATGCGGTGAGCTTAGCTCTTCGGACTTCTTTTTGCTATACGGCATGAGTTCGTTAGTATACTTATTGACCAAATTTAAGATATCTTCGCGCTTCACCCAAGCACTGTTAAAAAAGAGTGCATCGACACGCGCAAGCAAATCATCAGTGGCATCTTGCAGTTCTCTAGAAAGATCATCAACCACTACGGCTTCAGATCGTGGAATCGTAGTAAAGTATACGCCTCCCTGAATCATCTTACTGTCACGCCCAATAATATGGCGATCTTTGTAATAGCCATAGGGCGCAATATCATCTGCAGGTGCAAAATCAGGATGGTATTTAATGTTATCCGTAAGCGCGTTGGTGAACTCTGCACGTATATTCTCTGGTTGCGGATTTATGCTGCCCTCGCTAGGCTCAAAATCACCTGTCAGCAATGTTTCATTTTTGGGCTTACGATTTTGCACGATAAGCCTGAGTCCAAAGTATGCAACCGTAAAGTGATTGCCCGAAACTGTAGGCTCGTAAGAGAATCTGTCCTCAAGATGGTTTCGTCCTACTTGAACAGGCTCATCTTGCCAAATACCTTTATAACCCCGCAGCTCGTGACTGGTCGGATCAAATGTTTCGTCAACGAGTAACATTGGTGCGTTATAGTTTCCCTCCCTAGTGTCGAGAATACGAAAAAGCTTACCCCCTGCAGTAATGCTCGCAACAACCGGCATCGTATCGCCATATGCAAAATCGTCTGATACTCGTGATGCATCAGGGTCAATTACTTGTGTCTCGTCGTGAGCCATATAATAATTCTGTTGTATGGCGTCGGGTAGCGGCATATTCTCAGGTGATACCGTCATGATTTTATATATTATAGTATTATTTTAATATATAACAAGCTACTGAGCGCGGCGTGGGGGCAGAGGTGTCACTTTGTCGAAGCCCACGAGAGACGCAACGTTTGGTGGCAATTTAATGACATCTGCGTACTGCTGCCACTGGCCTTGATCCGTCTGGGTAAATTCACCGGTGCGCGTTGCTACAATGCTGTTGCCTTGCGAACTAATTGTGAGCGTCCCCTGACCTTCGTCGTAAGCGTAGTCGGTAATTTCTGTGCGGCCACCAGGAAACGACTCAATGATTTTTACATCGTCATGGCCAACCACAACGAGATTACCTGTCGCAAGGTCTCTGTGGATTTGAGCATCAAGCGGCAGTGATTCCATGTAGCCTGCGTCACGTAATGCTACCTCGGCTTGCTTACGATGATCTGACTCTATTGCTTGAGACTGCAAATCTTCGGCTCGCAACTCCTTAGCAGTTTGCTGTTTTAGCTCTTGTAGCTCTCGTTCGGCTACGACAGCTTCTTGCTTCTGAGAACGCTCTTCGTCTTCTTTTATAGCCGCCTCATGGGCGTCAAAAATCTCGTTTTCATGAAGTGCTTCAGCATGGGCATCAAAAATCTCGTTCTCGGCCAACGCCTGTACGTGGGCTTCTTCTAGGAGCGCTGCTTCGTGAGCAGATTCAACGTCATGTGTACGACCGGCATCTTCGGGACGAACATCAGCACCGTTGGCAACAGCGTTCAGGAGCTCTATGTCGTTATCGGTAACCACTTCACCGCTAAGCGCCAAGCTACCTATTTCCGCAGGCAATGCAAGATCACGCTCTTCCAGAGGAAGAACTTCGGTGTTAGGTGCAGGTAGTGTTAGATTTTCGGCCGTCATGATGTGTTTTTGTTTTGATTCAGTAAACATATAATAGCATAAACGCTATGAAATTTCAATTGTGATGTGGTGGTGGGCGAACTGTTGAGAGGTTAAAGCAGCTGTGCTGCGATAGTAAATTCCTCAGAACAAGTTCGTCCACCACCTGGGCGGGTGTCGCGTGCTTGCGGCTAGCGCTTGTTGAACTTGTCGTTCAGCCAGGCGTTGATGCTGCTGAGCGTCTTGTTGTCGTACCCGCCGAGCGACAGGAAGTCGTTGAAGGCGAGCAGCCACAGCGGCCACATCAGCGCGTTGATGATGCGCTGCTTCGGCGAACCTTCGCTGACGACCAGGATGTAGACGGCGACCACGGGGTACGCCAGAACTACGAACGGCAGTGCGATCAGGCAGATGCCCAACTTGACCGGAAGCAGGACAATGCGGCCGACACGCTCATAGATCGACATGCGCGGCTTCCACACATTACGGCGCCTCACGGCGATTCCCTTCTTCGTCTTCGACATGTGATGTCACCAGCACAGCTGGTACGCGTATCCTAAACGCATAAGACAAGATTTATATACTGTATAACAATTATCGTGTTTTTGCTAGATGTACCAGGGATCCTCGCGCGTGCGGAGTGGATCCCTGGGCTGTCCAGTGAATCATCGTTGTTCGCTGGACCGTCTTGGGTGGTGCTACAAGCACTCGCGCAACCGCTTGGTGAGGTACTCTTCGATCTCGGGACTCTCGAAGACCACGATCTGGATGCGGCGGACGCAGGACGGTTGCATGTCCTCAAACATCCTGATGGCTTCGACCGTTTGGTCAAGCGCCTCTTCGACCGTCGCCTCGTACTGGCCTGCCATTACCCCAGTCCTGAGTACAGGCAGTGAGACGAAGCTGAGCTTCTCCTGCTCTGCGCAGCTGAGACCGGCGAGCACGATCCTGTGGAGCGGCTGATGTAGGTCATCGATGACGAATATGACGTCCCCGAAACTTCCGTCATGCCCCGCTGGTGCCGGCGCGTAGATCGCCTTGCCCTCTTCGAGCGACTGATGTGCGAGCTGGCCGTGGAACATGTTGCCTGCAGTACGTTTGATGACACCGTCAATGCCACCGAACCACATCCCACCACTGTTTACGGCGGTTATGAGAACGTCCGCACTCACAGACGAAATGTCTCCGCCTCGTACCTTTACGGAAAGCAATGCTGCCTCCATTTACCACGATCCCATAGGACCCGTCCTCCACCCTGGAAGACTTGTTAATAATAGCTGTTTTATCGATGCTTGAGCAAACAAAAAACAGCCTCTTGCGAGACTGTTCCTATATATGCAATTCTGGCGGGCCCGACCGGATTCGAACCGGCGATCTCCTCCGTGACAGGGAGGCATGTTAGGCCTCTACACCACGAGCCCAGAAAGTAACTGCGTTGCTTTCTGTAGTCACGAACAAAGTGTTGTGTGTTACAAAAAGCGCTGGGTGCACCAGCCACCTAAGTATTCCTTATGTGAACAGAGGTAATAATACCAAACTTTTCGGGTTAGCGCAAGAGATTATGGATGAATATACTGGCTAGGTTTTTCTTTGTCGCGAAGTGGTTTAATGTACGTACTAATGTCATTGAATGCGAATGAGATATGGGATGCCTTAACGGTATCTCCGCTTACTTCATCGACTTTAACGATTTCTAAAGTCGTACCTGTGTTGATAACACCAGAAGTCTGACCCTGGTTGAGCTTAAAGAGCTCATTGACCACCTGAACTGGGATATCACGGTTGGTGCGTGATATTGATAGACCGTAGGCGCCCCCGCCAGGAGCGGTGTTTTTATCTTCTGAGTATTGCGCCGCAAGCGTTGCAAAATCTTGACCAGCGCTTACTTTAGCCAGCACGTCATTCGCTTGCGCGTGAGTGTTTGTGTCGAGAGTATCTACAACCTTTTGTGCCAGCATTTGTTGCTTAAGTTCACGCTTAAAGTCGTCAACAGACCAGCCCCAAAACTCGTTAAGGACGTCCTCGAAAACCTTTTGATTATCACCAAGGCGGTTCTGCGTCTGGATAAGTGCGACCTGGTCGTTTACTTCTTGGCTAGACACCGCAATGTGATGCTGTGCAGCGAGCTGCTTAATGTATGCGTTATCGATAACTTCATTAATGGCTCGTTTGCGGAAGACCTCGAGCTGTTGACGGCCAGATTCACTATTAAAGTCAACTTTCTGCTGAGTCTGGTAATAATGAATGTAGTGGCGTAATTCGAACAAATAATTTTCGTATGATACGAAGTCTGAACCAGCTTTGCCGACAGGAAACGGAATAACTTGTGAAACGCGATAGATAAATGTCGATGTTGAGTTAAAGCGGTACAAAGACAGCAAGCTGTATGCAAAGAATGCTACAACACCAATAACCGCTAAGGTTGATGAGATAGCAACCACACGGTGAGCCGAATGCTGTAGTGGGTAAATATATTTGCGAGCACTCGAAAGCACCTCTTCGCGATGCTCGGCTACTGTTTCGTTAGTAATACGTGGAATGCCACGAATAGCCTGTTCTAAGGAGTTCTCAGGGTCTTTATTGCGACGCTTTGGACGCTTAGCAAGGACTTGTTTAATCTTCTGTTTCATATAATTGTTCTTCACTACCCTCAGGTGGGTTTACTGCTCCACCCTTAGTGCGCAGCACTTCTAGCAGTTTTTTCTGAATCGTTGCAGGATGGTGAACCTCATGGATAATTAGGTCTCCAACAAATGTCTGCATAATAATTGTACCAAATCCGAAGAGTGTTTGCTGCAAACCGGCAACTTCGTAGTTAACCATCTGGATTTGGTTAAGAGCCATGTCGACGACGCTCTTGTGAAAAAGGCCCTTTTGGCTAATCTGTATAAAGCGCTGATCCGTCACAATGTAGACACTAAAGAACCAGGCGATCCACTTCGGTAGGAATACGATGGCGCCCAACACTGCACTGAGCAAAAAACTCATACCAAAAAAAGTCATAGATGGCGGATTGCTCTCGCGTGTATACATGAGAATAAGCGTAAAAACAGGGCCTATGAGCGTACAAGCTGCACCATAGATAAGGCCTTTGCGCATAACGATTGGGTGTTTTCTAAAAACCAGGAGGACCTCTTCGTCATCGAATTGGTCGGCAAAGTATTTGTGTGACATAAGCGTATTGTAGCAAGAAACCCCTGTTTGATACAGAAAATTATAGGCAGCCTAGGGGGTTATAGTTGCCTGAAAAATACGGTAGTCGCCCGTTGGGACGCCAGCGGCAATTGTAGCCGGCAAATTAGCCTGACCAGTAACAAGACCATTGAGGCGTGGCGCCGCAGAAGCGTCAATGCCTGCAGGTGAAATAACTGCAGAAATGTTGGGCATACCGCCGCCCACAACAAGCACCGCGAAAGCATAGCGGTTACCCTTGACCTTGTTAAACGGCGTCGTTACCGCCCGCTGAAATGCCGAGTAAGCGCCGTTGAACAAATTTGTGTCATTTGCAGTAGCAGCTACCAGTGTTAAGTCGCCAGTGTTGGGATCGACGCTATAAATGCCCATGCGCGCCAACGTAACTCCGGTTGCGGCCGTAGAGTCGGTAACCATCTGAACGTTGTTAATCGTCTCTGTTTTGCGAGCTGTAAAGTACGTTAAATGCAAACTGCCAGACGCGTTGAGCGCTTGCGCTCCGTTAACATTGAGACGAGGCAATAACTCTTCACCAACAGCTAAAGCATTTCCGTTATAGATATCGGTAGATGGCGTATTTGTTGCAGTAACTTCTCCGGTGACGGTTACAGGGGTCGCGAATGTCTGCTCATCGAGCTGACTGTACTGATATGTTCCCTGCAAAGTGCCCGTATATGGTGTAATTGACGTTTCCAGCATCGCCGTAATAGCATTAATGCCCGTGTTGCCTGCTCCATACACGACGGCTGTGGTTATTGGAAGCGTAGCGCCGGATGGGAACGTCGAATTAGAACCAATAATGTTCGCGGACAGTTCTTGTGCATGTGCCATTGCCAGCACAACTCCACCAGTGTTATTGGCTTGTATTTTTAGTGAGATGTCTTTGTTGGTGTTGGCACTGTTGGCACCAAGTGCGACCACATTGTCGAGCGTATGCGTTGTGCCGGTAACTTCGAAAGCTTGGATATCCATATTGATGTTTGAAGCAAAGTCGTCGATTACGACGCCGTTGTATCCCCCGCCCGTTGCGCCACAGGTATCAAGGAATAGTTTGTTGTACGCAATTTGGTTACCACCGACAATCTTTACGGCGGTCAGCGAGCCTATGGCGTACGCGTAATTAATAATCGCATCACTTCCTTGGTTATGGTAAATAGCCCTAACCGCACCTTTTACGAAGAGGCTCATTATTTCAAAATGATATCCAATAAGCTCAAGCCCATCTTGGCTACGCTGTGCGCCGCCCGGTTCGGTGGCGTAACCAACATGCCAAAGACGGATATTGCCCATTCGTATGTGAGCCTGTGCTGTCGTACCAGTACCTGCACGCACACCCGCGCCAAAAAGACATTCAATTATTAGAGATTCACACGCCGCATAAGGATTAAGTTGCACCATGGGGTCAAAACGGTCGGCCAGCATATTGAAAAGCATTGCCGGAGAGTCCAATACTACTCCGCCTGCGACAGTAATTTTATTGCGTATAATGTAACCGCCGTCTGCGTTTTGTGCTGGCAGGAGTACACGAGACATTCCTACGCCCATAGGTTGGTTGGGACCGGTTCCGGTGTCAACAACAGAGTGAGTGGCCGCAGTTATGGCCGCTGCGACAGCGGCGGAATCGTCCGTACCATAGACCAAATAGCCATTGGAGCCACTGACGGTAATACCTGCCGTTGCAGTGAGCGTAATTTGCGTTGCCGACTGCACAGATGCAATGGTCGTAATAGTCCCTGCAGCGTCTTCGGTGTAGACCACTACCAGTTTGCCAACATCGCCTGATGCAAATGAACCGTTGGCCGCCGTGACAGATGTACTGGCCGTTGAAGCAGTAACCGTGCGCAAGCGCTTTGCGTCTCCTTTTGCTCCGTAATCCTTGACGTTGAAAACCAACGCGCCCTCGTCTACCTTTGTTGCCAAATCGCTGACAAGATTTGTTACGGTACTCTGAGGTATCGAGGTAATATCGTGAGTGCCATCGGCATTATGTTCGACAGCTAGAAAAGTATTAAGGACATTACCCCAATCACCACTGTCGCCACCCGGAGTCGGAAGTCTTGCACTCACAATATCCCATCCATTTACTTACTTCTATAATAGCATGAGCATGTTGGAGGTGAAAGTTACTGATACCTACCAATGGTATAATGCTGGCGATGGCTGGCATTCTCGCTTACGGATCTAGTACGACTCAAGGTCACGGCGACTCTTTAGGGGGTTGGCCCGTGCGCCTGCAAGAAAGTCTCAGGGTACATACTGGCAATCAGTACTTTGAGGTAGTTAATTACGGTTTTCGATGCACGCTCAGTAGTGATATTCTTGCTGATCTGCCCCATGACGTTCGTCGTTTCCATCGTTCAACAGTGAGGCTTGGAATAAAGCCAAGTAAATTATTTGCTATGGTTCAGTTTGCGAGCGACTCCAGTATTCGAGATAAAGAAAATAGGGTGGAGTTTACTCCTCCGGCCCACTTTAAGAAAAATATACGTGAAATTGGCGCTTTCTGTCTTGAGGTTTTGGATAGTCCGCCGCTCATCGTGACTATGCCGCCGCTCATTGACGGGCTCGCTCGTAAACAATATCTCAGCGGTTATAATCATCCAGGCCGTGAAGAATACAATCAGTATTGTCGGGAGGTCGCTCAGCAAGAAGGATATCCCCTAGCCGACGTGGAACAGACCTTTATTCGGGCTATAGAGGGAAATAATCCGGCAGATTTCTTCATTGACGACGGCTTTCATCCCAACTCAATGGGACATATTCTTATAAAAGACACTGTTTTACCAGTGGCCCTTGAACTTATCGATGATACGGGACTCAAGACTGGGTGAAGTAAGATTCCCCCTGGCAATCTTACCCATATCCGTTCTCGTCCCTCCACGGCGGTTCAAATAAAAAAGCCAGTCAAATGACCGGCTTTTTTATTTGGTACCCCGGGAGGGACTCGAACCCCCAACCTCTCCCTTAGGACGGGCTTGCTCTATCCAGTTGAGCTACCGAGGCATATCGGGCCTGCGCTAGGCCCGTAAATAGTTGTGCGATTAGTCAGCTTTTGGCTGCGTAAAGTGAGCGTGTGCTACGTCATACGTAACGAGCTCTTCTGGCTTAAACCAGTGAGCAATTTCTTTTTCCGCTTCGCCTGGTTCGGCTGAAGCGTGAACAACATTTGGAGTACCACGACGTGTTACGGCAGCGTGTGAATACGTCATGTGTGCATAATCGCCACGGATTGTGCCTGGAGCAGCACTGCGAGGTTCAGTTTCACCAACCATTTTGCGTACTTGTTCGATGGCATTTACACCTTCGAGCACCATAGCAATTACAGGACCTTCCTGCATTTCACGGAGCTGGGTTTCAAAAATTTCTTCACCCTTACGAGTCTTAAGACCACCAATACCTTCATAGTGTTCAAAGTAGTGTTCGCTACCCGGCTGGAGCATTTTAGTGCCCACAATTTTAAGACCAACACGCTCAAAGCGAGTCAAAACTTCGCCGACAATACCGCGCATCACTGCATCTGGCTTAAAGATAATAAGTGTTCGTTCCATGCACTTCCTTTGGCTTATGTGAAATTACGCCTGTATTGTAACAGATCGGCGACCGCTTTTATACCTAATATTGCTGAATTAGGCAATATATTATAAAGTATATAAAGTCTCGTCAACCCGACTGAGCACTTAACAAGTGGATGAACACACCCCACGAGGAGATCGTTGTGGCGAGTCCCCCGATCATTCGTCCGGCTTTCGAGCATCAGCTCAGCCGCCATTCTCGCGCCGACCTAACTACGGTCGCCGAGCAGCTCATCGAACTGATCAACGAAAAGGAGCAATCAGAGCAGCTGGCCACGCTGGTAACAAGTCTGCAGGCCTTCATAGAAGGTTCAAACGAGCAGCCTGCCGCCACGTTCCAGGCCGCACTCCCGTTCATCAAGACGCTCAGGCGTGAGGAGGCCTCGGAAGGCTCCATCTTCGTCTACGGCATCTGGAACCAACTGTTTGTTGAAGCCAACTACGAAGATCGGAGTTACCACGCCACCACTCACCCCAGCGGTAAAAGCGGCATCCGCATCGGACGTATCCATGGTGGCCCCGCAAGGACACATGCCCCACGTCGAGCCCGACTCGACAGCGAAGACACCGCGGACTGCCTGACCATGATCGCCGGCGCTTTCGCCTGGCTCTTCAAGGCGTTCCGCGACTAGCACAACACAGCACTCCGGGTGGAGCGAAGGCGTCCTGACAGCCATGTCACCTTCGCTCCACCGCCCGTTCATCCACTTGTCCCCTACACTATTGTATTTTTTATCTGATACATGTTGTCCTACCAGTGGTAGAATAAACATATGCAATTTAGCAAAGCAAAAACCGACTTTCTGGAATATCTAGAGATTGAACAAAACCGTTCACAAAAAACCATCGCCAACTACGATCATTACTTGACTCGACTGCTCGACTACGCCGGAGAAGTTAAAGTAAGCGATATTACCCCTGACCTCATTCGTAAATGGCGTCTCTGGCTTGCCAGACTTGGCACCAACACTAGTGAGGAACTGGGTAAAAATACACAAAACTATCACCTTATCGCACTGCGCGGATTTTTAAAGTTCTGCGCTAAGCGCGATATTCCTGCACTGCCACCGGAAAAAATTGAGCTCGCCAAAGCAAAACGCAAGCAAGTTACCTTTCTTAACGAAGATGAGCTCGCTCGCCTGTTTAGCCAACCGGACATCAATACAGAGGCAGGCGTTCGCGACCGCGCAATTCTGGAGCTACTCTTTAGTAGCGGCCTTCGTGTATCCGAACTTGTTGGCCTCAACAAAGACCACATCAACCTCAAACACCGCGAATTTATGGTTCGTGGTAAGGGTCAAAAAGACCGCCCAATATTTGTTAGTGAAATGGCCGCAGAATGGGTCGAAAAGTATCTTGATATGCGTGGCGACAATACAACACCGTTATTTATACGCTACAGCGGCCGAAAAGCAGTTGATAACAGCGGCGACTACCAGCGCCTAACCGTTAGGAGCGTGCAGCGTCTCGTGGCTCGCTATGCCCTACTTGCAGGCATCACTAAGCACGTTAGTCCACACACCTTGCGACATTCCTTCGCAACTGACCTTGTCATGAATGGTGCCGACCTGCGTAGCGTACAAGCCATGCTTGGTCACAGTAACATCTCCACAACGGAAATATACACGCACATAACCGATCCGCACCTCAAGAGTGTGCATCAGCAGTTCCACAGCAACGACATTACCGAATAAAAGAAAAGCTCCGGCGCAAACCGGAGCTTTTTAATTGTCTATTCTGTTAACTATGACTGACAGAGACCGTTGTCGCCGCTAACACTATCGACGTTGTTGTCGAAGTATCCGTCCATAGCCGCAAAGCGCTTACAGATAGAGTCTGTACTCTGTAGAGCGTTGTCTGGAAGCTGGTTCTTGCTGCCGGTTTCGCTAATTGGGAAGCGAACCTGGATGCGACGAAGCACGTCCTGTGCCTTACCTGTGGAGTCGACAACAATCTGTGCACCTGACAGGCCTTGTGAGCTGGCGATCTTCATCGAAACATCTTGGTAGATAGATTGCATGCGCATGTAGTACTGAGTACCGGTGAGGCCGCTTACGTTCAGAGTACAGCTGGTGTTAGTACACTTAACACCGATCACCTTGTTGCCTTCTGTCGAGAAGTTGTAGCTATTAGTGCCCGTGGTCTTGGTAGGTATGGCATAGAAGGTGCGGGCATTGTTCTGGAGCGAGTTGGCGTCTAGGCTGCCGCTAACTGGCACTAGGTCGATACGAACCACACCATAGCCACAAGTCCAGGTTGAAGTTGGCGTAAATGCCCCTGTGCCCGAAACGTATTGCGTTGGACAGCCGTTAGTAGGCGTAGCTGAGCCGGTTTTACTCTGCCACGTCATATCAATACTGCCAAATGGGCTGCCCGAACCCGAGAAGATGGGCGCGATAGTACCAGTAGTACTCACGCCGTCATAATCGAGCTGTTTTGGAGCTGGGTTTACAAGCACACAGCTATACGATACGTTTGCTGTGTTATTAAGTGTCGAGTTGTCGAGCAATGATTGGTAGTAGCCACCTGTGCCAGCATCAGTACAAGAGGATTTAGCTGGCGGTACAGCGGTCGACTTGCTAATAAGCTCTTTGGCATCGTTAACACCAGATTCAGCAGCGTAGAACGCCTGTGTGCTAAGCTGGCGGTCAAGCGTCTCGCGCTGGTTGCGGCGAGCATTCTGGGCAAAGCCGAGCACAATCAAGCTCATTACGATCATCAAGATCATCGTCACCATAATAGAGACCATGCCTTGTTGGTTGGTGCGAAGTTGACGTGTAGTGTGCATGTTCATATTAGTTACTCGTTACCCTTTGAATGACTGTTGATGTTAGCGTTGAAATCGAGCAGAATTGCGTGCCAGCAGTGACACCCTTACAGTTCGGGTTGGTGCTTGTTGGATTATCGAGCAAGTCGTCATCGCCATAGGCTACAGTTAGACTTACTTTCCACAAGTTGGCCCCTAATGAGGTAACCGTCAGGTTGGAAAGACGCATTTTGTCGGATAAGAACTCCTTGCCGCTGGCAGCTACTGCAGGATTACCACTACAGCCTGGAGTGTTGGTTTTCCAAAGTGCTTTGGTGGTTTGGCTACCGAGCTGCTTGCCAAGTGCGTAGCTATATTGCTGGTCACCGATACAAAAAGATTTAGTACTTGCCTGCGTAGCCGAAACAGTACCGCCACTAAACTGGATACCCTGGGTAATGTCGTCCATAGCAGCACGAGCAGTGTTCTGCGTTTGCGCCTCTGTAAGCCCCTTGTAGTACACGCGGGTAATTTGAATAATACCGACTGTTACGATTAGCAGAATCATTGAGAAAATAAGTGTTGATATTAAGAGCTCAACAATCGTAAAGCCTTCGGCGTTTGATTTGGCGTGCTGTAATCGCTTTATCATTGGTACAACCTATACGTCATGGTAATTGTATCGGTGGCGCCATTAGTCTCGATAGCTGCCCACGTGTTCTTGATAGTAACAGTGTTAACGCCTGCTGTCTGGGTTAAACTAGCTGACATAAAGTATGCAGGCTCGGTTGTATTATTGTTTGCGCCACTGGCATTGAATCTACAGGTATTATTGGTTGAAACTGCCGCAACAATCTGTTGATTTGGTGTAACGCAAAAGTTGGTCGGAGCGTTCTTAAAGAGTGCGTCTGGATCGTCTACGGCAATACTCTTAAGAGATTCAATTTGGCTTTCGACAAGCTTAGTACCATCGGTGCGCTCTTGTGCGCCGCGCTCGGCCTTAAGGCTCTTGTTGGTAGTTACGTAGGCGCCACCCAAGATTAGGCTGACGACTGCAATCGAGATCAGAACCTCAACAATAGTGTCACCACGCTGGTTAAGTCGCTGGAATCTCTTCATTACAAGCCACATCCCTTTCCGGTTTTAATCTGCAACGAAACATTCAACTGTTGGCCGCCGCTTCCACCGATAGTAACAAGGCCCGATTGGTCGGTCGTACCACTGTCGAAGCAAATCTGAATACCGGCAGTTGCTGTTGGGCTGGTTGGAAGCTTTTGGTTAATTTTGGCGGCGGCGCTACCAATTGTATCGTTAAGGGTAGACGTGGCAATTGGCACCAAAATAAGCTGTTGTGAACCAGATTGCAGCTGCGAATTGCTATATGAGTAAGTACTGAGGTCACTAATTACTGCAAAAGCACCGATAGCATTACCTGCGTTGTTGTTATAGATCATCTTTGAGACAGTTAAGCCATACATAAGCTTATCTTTGGTAGTGTCATCTGGGGCGTTAGGCTGCTGGGCAGTTGGATAAATAGCTGCTGGCTTGGCAGTTGCAATATCGTGAACCTCTTCGCCTGCAGTATCAACCCGCAGTGCTGCAATTGGATATGTTACATATTGCTGCGGATCGGTACCGGTAATACCAAATTGGATAGCCTTGCCGAGGAAAATACAGTCGTTGTTCGTTCCCTGTTGATTGGCGCCGCCAGTAACGGCCATTGCTCCGCTACTATTGGTACATTTAAAGTTACCAGTGTTTGGATAATAGCCAATAGCTGTTGAGTTGATGTTCTGGCGCAACGACGTCACGATGTCGTTAATAGATTGCTGGAACTGTGTCTTGTTAGTGCGGCCACTAATAGCTGTCGCCGCGCTTATAAAGAGCGCGCCAGTTACAGCTAATACGATCATAACTTCAACAACCGTAAAGCCACCCTTGCGTGCGTCATCAATAGCAGCACTATCCTGGTGCTGCTTTCCCCTCCGCAAAGCGGTCCGGTAGCGTGTGCGTAAGCCACCCTTCATAACCTCAAGTATACCATAAGCACTATCCGGTGAAATGCTTTTTATTACTTTTAGAATCCGGCGAGATTGCTATACCAGCTAATAACCGATGAGCCAAATAATTGTACGAGAATAAGACCGACTATTAACAGAGGTCCAAATGGTAGCTTAATCTTACTTTTGAGGCCATTTTTGGCAATAATCGGAATAGCTGCGACTGAACCAATAAATGATGC
>CAZZHV010000021.1:9518-19714 GCA_964654135.1 uncultured Candidatus Saccharibacteria bacterium | reverse complement strand
GGCACTATAACTAATCCGCACGCCAATCTCTGTTTGGACGACAAGCACTCCGGTACGGATGATGGCACGCAGATATGGCTATGGTCGTGTAATGGTACGAATGCCCAGAAATGGTCAATCACGGAATAGATAAAGTCAACGACCGCTCAAATAAAGAGCGGTCGTTTTATTATCGTTCGTATACCCTATTAGCTAGTAGCTTGTTTCGATCCAGGCGCTACCGTTCCAAAATTTGACAGGCTTAGTAACCCAGGCTGACCCATTCCAGACTTTAACTGGCTTTGCCGCCCAAGATACATTAGAGACTTTAAAGCGTCCGCCAGCGCTGCCAGCAATAAAGTCAGCGGCGCTTTCGCTGTTGCCACCAAATGACTGTGCAGCACCAACGGTTGCCCCAGTGACACCCCATGATTGCCAATGATAGCTTGCTCGACTAACAAGACCCGTAGCAGCCACTGCAGTAACTTGGTATATGGCTGGGTTTTTGGCAGTCCAGCTCCAAAAAGAGGGTGGATTGGTAAAATTGAGCTCCTGGGTGTCGCTAAACCAAGTGCCAGTGGGTGGGCGTCCACAGGCTACCAGGAAATAATTACCAATTACCATGTAGCCAGCACTGCGTCGCGCCGTTGGTGTGTTGGCAGTTGCTTGTGTTGTCCACGAAGTAAATGAGCTGGTGCTTGTGTAGCGAACCGTGTTGATTACGTTCGTACCATCAAAACCGCCAAAGCAAACAAGGCGTTGGCCAACGGAGTCAAAGCCCAGTGTTGCACCGCGTACGCCTAAGCCACCGGTGACTCCAGTATTTACCCAAGCGCAGTTTGTCGTACTAATATCCAGATAGAAAAGTTGTGTCGTAAATGTCGTGCTGCCCGCATCTGTTGCTCCAGCGTGAATATACAGGCGTTTATTAGCGCTATCAAACGCAAAACATGATTGCCAAGCTGCCGTCGGGGCCGTACCAGTTGGAGATAACTGCGTCCAAGTTTCGGAGCCAGAAGTAAGGCTAAGTGCCCAGACATCACCGAGTACGCCAGAAGCACTTTGTCCGCCCCAGATGATCATCCGTTGGTTGGTTGCATCATAGCATCCTGCCATAAGCCAGCGTTGAGTTGGCAAGCTGCCGGACGGCGTTAGCTTGGTAGCAACGTACATACCGTGTATATCGGCTTTGAGTTGCCAGACATCATTAGTTCGTTGGTTAGTTCCCGTAAGACCACCAAAATAGATTATGCGATCATTTGCGGCATCGTATATGCTCATACCACCTTCGCCCTGAGGCATGCTCAATGGGCCTTTGGCAGCATAGCGCCATGTGTTTGCCGTACGGTTATATGCCCATATTTCGGAAATATGTTCGCCATGCGAAATGGTCGTGTCGTCATCCATTGCGCTGTAGCCGTTAATGAGTAGCCACTCATTACGGACAGAATTAAAGACATAGCCCGGAGCATCGCGCCCTCTAAAAAAGTCGACTGTCGTTAAGCCGTAGAGAGGCGCTGAAGCAGATGTGTCATTCATGTCGAAGGCGTAGACATACTTGCTAGTACTATCGTATCCAAGTTGGGTGGCAACAATCATAAAATTGCGATCACTATCGACGGCGGCTGCGCCATTTGAGAACGCTAGGACACCTTGGTTGTTGAGGTCGTTGGTCTTGATCTGTGTCCATGTTTCGGAACCAGATGCTAATGATAATTGAAAGATGTCGTTGCGGTTGTTGGTGGCCGAGCCTTGCCAGCCTCCCATTACGATTGCTCGCTGGTTAACAACGTCGTAGCCAATACTTGGTAGCTCACGAATTGCTGGAGCCGTGCCGCCAGGGCTTAACTGTGCGAAGGCGCCACCGCTAATGCCATATGCCCAGGCATCGTTGAGATAGACTGAACCAGAATAGCCACAGGTAATAACCAGTCGGTCGTTGGCGCTGTCGTAGATCATAGCTGTGCCTGACCGACCTGTTGGATTGCCAACCGCGCCATTTGCTTTGAGTGTTGTCCAGGTAACGGCCGTAGGTGTATTGACGTCAAATGTGCACCTTAAGAGATCATTGGTACGTGAGGCGCCCCAACCACCAAAGAGGTAGATATCAGCTGTGCCTGCACCGGTGCTTTTTGCCACCATATGGTGCGTAATATACGAGCGAGCAGCTGGTGTATTTGTTTGTGTTATGGCTGACCAGGCTTCGCTGCCAGGAGTACTAATATCGAGTACAGCCATTGTGTTAGTATCACCAGGAATTGCACCTCCCCAGATGATCAGATAGGCCTTATCGACGGAGCCGGATGTAGTGCCTCGTACAAATGTCGCAGCACCGAGGTTGCGCGCAGTTGGTGCAGTGCCTGTAGGAGTTAACTTGTGCCAACGACTATAGGCACTCCCAGCAGATAATTCCCACACTTCGTTATACCGAGTTGTGCCATCGTAGCCACCAAACAAAATGAATCGCTTGTTCTTGGTGTCATAAATAAGGTTCGCACCGCGCCTTGATGTCGGTAGCGTGGTTTCTTTGAGCGGCCTTGCCATACTGCTGGCTGTAGCTGTGCCAGTAAATGCCGTACCGATGGAGCGAGCCTCGATAGACAAACTCGTGTCAGAACCAGGCGTGGAACTATAGATATCAGCTTCTAGCCATAGATTATTGGAGACACCATCGCCCGAAGTATGTCCACCGATAGCAACCGGTGCGCGCTGATTATTGCGATATTGTCCGCGTGGAATAGCGTCCGGATCGCTGGCCATTAATTTGTGTCAACCCAAATGTCGCCAACAGAAGGGCTACTTGGAGCCGTTGTTCCGACTGTTATATTTGCAAAGCCTGTTGCCGATGGCACGCCTAGGTTGGTCCTTGCTGTTGCGGCACTCACGACATCACTCAGGTTATTGGAAGCAGTTAGCTTAGCGCTAAGGTCTGCAGTTAAGCCAGCAATTTTGCTCTGGGCAATAGCAGCACCAGCGGCAATATTACTATCAGTGAGGCTGCTGCCGATGGCAGCGCTAACGGCTGACGGTTTAAGGGAGCCATCCGTGACATGTGCTTGTCCTAGAAAATCGTTAAGGACGTCGCCCCATGTACCACTGTCTTGTCCCGATATTGGTAACCGTGCCATTGCAGCTCCTCGTTAGCATTCTTAGTTCTATGGTAGCAAAGCATAAGCATACTCCACAAGGACATATTTTTGTCACATAGACTATGAAGCAGCGGCAAGGAATGTACGGTCACGCATAGTAATGAAACGACCACCGTAATCCTGTGGATCATCGTTGTCGAGCAATGCTATAGCCACGTCCATGTTTTTAGCCCAGACAATCTCAAAACCCTCGCTCAACTCTTTGTCAGTAAAGTCAGGTGCGACAGCAGCACCAATTTGTCTAGCGAGATAGCAGTATGAGGTTTGCATCATACCCCATGCATCGCGATACTCAATAATTTCGCCAATTTCGCCAGTAACTTCGGCCTGACAACCGATTTCTTCGAGTAGTTCACGCTCCAAAGCTTGGGTAATGTCCTCACCGTCCTCAATGCCACCCCCAGGTAATTTATGATACTTATATTTACCGACATACAGCAGAGCGACTTCGCCAACGTCGTTAGTCACGATAGCTCGAGCCGCTCGACGATGGCCGAATGCGTCAGGTGTTTTCTGGTCCGAATCTGGGAATAATTCGCGATGTTTGATTTCACGAAGTAATTTCATATCTTTAGTATACCGAAGATGTGACATATACTGGAACTGTTATATAACCTTAGGAATTTACATGCCAAACGCAGCCGCAGCCATTACAATACTTGAGAAACTTCTAGCCGAAGTTGGCCCAGCTCACATGCCGTACTGGGTGTGCCCTAATATGGTTCTGACCTTTGCCGGAGCACGTGGCTACGGTGATGGTATTTTCTGGGGCTCCAAGAATCAGGCCGCGGCCTGGCAAAAAGAAGTCGATAGCGACCTCAAAATTCTCAAACGGTTAACAGATATCTACATGTCAGAATCAGGCAGTACCACATCGACAATGGGCGAAACGGGCGCAAGTTACGACCTTGTGTTGCGCAAGGGACTTGATCAAACACTAGAAACAACCTCAATTTTATCGTTTGATCCAAACAGCCTTAAGGATAGGACGCCCGAAACTGCCATGAAGGCTTTATGTGCAGCAGTTGTAGCTGCTCAGGGCAAGGGATTTACCGAGGAAGAAGTCGGACACATTGCTTTTGGCGTACTTCTTGGATATCCTGACGCCGCCATACTCGGCTCAACTCGCGCCGTTCGCAACGCGCAAGATCCCTTTGCGGAACACACCATTGAAGCAGATATTCGCGGCGCAGACTATTATATCTGTCCGCAACCAGTTTACGACTACCCGCATCATCTTGCTGGCGATCCGTCTATTCAGGCTCATGAGCAATTGTGGTCAAAGATCCTTAAAGACTTCTATACCTCAGATTTTCACAAGAAGCTCGCCCAAGATGCTAGCTTCAAGGCTAAGCTAGCCGAACTCGACCAGTAAGAGCTATGATCTGACAACTAGACATAGCATTATTTCTTGTAATATTGTTTAATTGTATTGATTACTCCTGGCAGCGAGCATCATGAGAAGAGAACACAGCAGCTGCACCAAGTAATCGCGTTTCGACACACGTCGAAACAGCACGGTATCGAAGAAGGGCAAGCAGACAAGATGTCGAAGGCAAATGACGAGGCAGCTCTGGCCGCCTTGAAGGATGGCGCACAAACGGCAGCTCAGGTTGCGCAAGCGACCGGCCTGACAAATCCGCAGGCACAAGCAGCCATCCATCATCTCGAGTCAACTGGCAAGGCTGAGGCTGAGGGCACGACGGGCAGTGGCAACACTGCTAGCACCACCTACAAGCCGACCAGCTCCTGACGCATCACCCTGTACGGACGCCGTGGCGCCATCGCACCAAGATCAACGTGATGGCGCCTCGTGCGTATCTCATTTCATACCCCTTCAACGATACCGTGCCCTTAAACTAGACAGAGAGCACCCGGACTGCCGGGTGTTTTTATTATTTTACTAGCGCAACAAAATGTTGTAGAGCTCGTAGACTATTGGCTTGCGTCCATAACAAAGGAGTGTGGTCGTTGGGCATCAGCTGGAACTTCTGCCGATCATGACGCACAAATGCATGGTAATACGCTTCGGGCCATTGCCATGTTCCATCTGGCTGCAAGACAAGCTGAGATAAGTGCCGGTCTATATATTCGAGTGACTTATCTCGGTGCTCTGATTTTTTGGTCTTTGCAAATCGACGAGCCCAGTAGGCTGCTAATATTGGATCGAATAACGACCATTGCGCCTCAGTTTTACTGTAGGCAACTCCAGCAGCAGTTTGGTTTCGGAGATCTAGCCGACCAACTGCGGAGGTTGTGCGCTCAGAGGGCTTTAGGATTTCCTTAAAGCCCGGCCCCCAATAGGTGTCGCCAGCGTAACGCGCCACACCCTTTTTACGGACTAAGTGCTTCTCGACATCATCAACAATTTTGGCTGCCTGGTCTTCGTTAAGTACATCAAGCGGTTCTACCAGGAATAGCAGTGCCGCGTCTTGTTCGCGTCGGCGCACATCAAATAGTTCGAAGAAATGTTCAGCACCCGGATGCTGGACTTCGGTATCATGCGCCCATGGTGGTTGGCGTAGTGTTTCTGGCGGTATCGTACCATCAGGTAGCAAATCGGTGACTCCTCGTGCCAGAATGGCATCAAACGCGCTCTTGCCAGTCTCAATAAGCTCCTGAACATCGACGTGCGGCTTGTAATCTATTTTTTCGAAAAGCTGCTGCGTGCGGCGCAATCCAGCCACAACCACACCAATACTCGAGGCATGAATACGATGATCTTCTTCCCAGTGGCCTGCATCGGCAGCGTGCCAATATTCTACAGCCTTAAGATAGCGAATAATCTGGACTTGATTATCAAGTACGCGTTGAAATGACGGAGCATTAAGTGGTATGACTTCATCGTGCAAGAGGCGACTCGTAACCTCAAGAAGATAGCCAGTTGAGTCGTGCTGTATACGCTGTTCGCGAATTGGCTTGAGCGTACGACCATTAACTCGTATCGGTAGTCGGCGCTCACTGCCATCGTAGACGACTTCATCCAGCAGAGGACGACTGTCATTGATAACTTTGAGCAGAGCTGCCCCAGCAGGGATTGCCAGATCGAGGCGACCTATGTCATAAAGCGCACCCGTGGCATGCGCGTTATCCCTAAACCAGGCACCATCCATTTCTGTCTGTCGAGCCAAGCTTTTGGGGAGTTGCGAGGCGGGGAACAAGCCACCATCAAGCGGCTGAAATGTAAGTGCGCCATGTCGTTCGAGTGTTTGTTGCAAGCTTTCTGGGTCGTCCATAAACATGGACGATTGTAATCTTACTTCACTCATAATAGCCTCCTCTCTGTGTTTACTAGCATACGCTTCTATGCACGTAAGACTAGTAAAAATCTTACAGCCTCCGCGGCGCTAACTTACGCAAAAACACCCGGATTGCGCCGGGTGTTTTGTTTTTTATCTTTAGATAATCTACCAGTAATGTGCGACGTCTACAATAACGTGATTTTCACTGGTGGTAACACGGAACGGAAGTTGAGCCCGAACACCCAAGCCTACCGTTGTCTGACCTTCGAAACTGCCAGCATATTTGGCATCACGAAATGTTTGGTAACCAGTTAGGTTAACACCGGGCAGCGTCTTGCCGACAACACCTGCATAGGTTGACTTGCCCTGGGAATCGTAGGCTGGCGCATTGACTACGATTTGCAGTTTAGCTCCACCGCTTACAGGAATAAGCACACCCGATCCGTCGGCGTAGATGTTTGAGACATAGCGCACGCTATAGCCTGTGGCACCTGTGCCAGATAGATCAAAGACCATGCGATCATAGCAGTCATGCTGACCAGTTCGAATGTTAGTAAGTGGTCGTGTTGTCGATGCGGTTGCTGTCTTTGGTAAACTACCCCAAGTAATGCCACAGTATGGCGCTGCACTTGCTGAAGAACCAGCGAGTCCAACGGTCAATAAGACGCCAATTACTGCTAGAACCATACGTTTTTTCATACACCCTCCTAAGCTTAAAAGAACCTTATGCTTTTAGTATAAGCCTTTATTGAGAAATGTTGTAATTAAATTAACGCTACCAGCTGTCGATATCTACAGTCCAATAGCGAGCAAGCCAGGCTTTTGCTGAGATGGATCAAGCCAGTAATCCGCCGGGAGGGCGCGACGAAGACCAAGCGCCGCAACGAGCTCTTCTTTGACATCAAAGCCAAATGCATTTGATATTTCTTGGTTCATTTGAGATGTAATGTCGTTTTCTTGGAAGTATTTTGGCAAGCCATCGACATTGCTCATGAGTGCTTCTTGCTTGGAGTTATACCGAATATAGTAGTCCGGCACATTGTCGCCAAGAGGAGTGAACATATGGAGACCCTTCTGGTATTGGCGGCGCAAACGAGTAATATATGTCATTTCGTCATTAGTCATGGGCTGCATAGATAGCGTACGCTCTGTCTCGTTGCCACGTGGCGTAATAATACTTTGCGTCAATGCCTCATCATCGTGCGCTGTCGTGGTAAAGACACCGCCGCCAGATTCATGAGAAACACCAATAGGTAACAATGGAACTGGGCGCGACGCCTTCCAGCTCGTTTCGAACAAGGTAAAATTCTGTCCTGGCCCTTCGAGCTCTGTCACGAGAGTTACGTGACCAAGTCGCGAAATCTCTCCGACAGTATCAGTTTCGATGCCAACTTCTCGAAGCGCGTTGCGACCGTAGCATGCGAAGTCGATACAGTTGCCGCGGCCGTTCTGTTCTAGGGCAGTCTCGGGATCATAGTCCCATGCAGCCAGCAAATCCCGCCAGTTCTCGGGCGCAATGTTTTCTTCTTGGCTTATTTTTTGCAGCTCAGCAAGATACACAAAGGTATCAAAGCTGAAATCTGATGCGATCGCGTGCAGTACAGGCTCAGCATGATCATATGCAGTTTCGGGTAAAGACATTGCCGGGCTCCTAGTAGATGATATTAAAAACAATAGACTATCACAGAGACCTTTTGTATACAAATTTGACAATCAAAGTAGTGTGGCCTTTAATAAGACACTTGGAGAGCTCGTGGAACTTCACTGGAAGATATCCATTAAAATGCCGTTCTCCTAGGCGAAAGAGTAGCCATGCCTGCAGCACTTCTCGAAGCGCCTCACGCCGTCAGCGTCGAGGACCTTCTGAAGATCGTCGGTCCCACCGCCACCGAGTGGTCGGACTTCGACGACGAGGACGAGGACGAGAGCACCGAAGCGGAGGCTTCCAGCTGGCCCGGCAAGGACGGTGAAGACGAGGACGACGTCCCCGACATCAACCCCGCCTCTCCGGAGTCGTCCACCTGGCCTCTCGATGAGGACGAGTCCGAAGAGAACGCTGCCACCAGCAGCCGTCTCCTCGTGCTGACAACCGTCAGCTAGTCCAACGCCTCACGGCAGCCGCACTTGCACCACACAGCCTCTAGGCTGCCTCGCATCGCCGTGATGGGCGAATCCAACAACCACTTGGAATCTCGCCCATCATATTACACCGTAATATATCAGACACTGACCCGTAGTCGGTGTCTTTTTATTTTGGCGCAACTCGATCGACACATTGCATGTGTATGACATTGGTCTATACTAGAAAATACAGTAAGCAAGGAGGATATATGACAAACCCAAATAGTTCTGATTTTGAGCAATGGGAAACAGAGCTCAAAGATCCTTATGGAGTTGAACTGCTCATAAATCTTACCCCTGAAGCAGCAGCTGGAGCATTGGCATGTTCTAATGGTCTTGATGTAGAAAATCAGCCGTGTGACTCTGGTGATGGCGGTTATGATGATGCCAACACTGAGTATGTTGAGCCAGCGAACGACGACAGTCTCACGCTCGCCTAATAAAAGGAACTATATATGAAGCAGGTCGCAGTCATAAGCGCCCAACATGATGCGCATATTCCATTTGTCGAGAAACACTTGGAGCAGCCTTTTATTCGCATCGATCCACAGCACTTGCTTGACGCTGCGCGGCTTAGCTTTGCTTTTGAAGATAATACATACACCGTTCGCTACAATGGCACAGACATAACAAATCTACGTGGCATTTGGTATCGTAAGCCACAGCTCATACGTGCGGCAGACCTGCCCGTAAAACCAGAATTTAGAGAGTATAGTAGGCACGCCATTGAGCGCCTCTCGAGGCAATTGCTCACAGCATTTCCCAAGAGTAACTGGCTTTCGGACTACTTTACCCAAACTCGTGCAAATAATAAAACGCTGCAATTACAGATGGCACAGACTTGCGGCTTTAATGTGCCGCCAACACTTTGTACGTCCGACAAGGCGGCAGCCGCAGCCTTTATCAAGAAGCATGGTACGTGCATTAGTAAGCCGCTCAGCGCTACGTTTCCTAAAATAAATGGCCAGCAAACCGTACTCATGTCAACATTGGTAGGTGGTGATTTTGTGCCTGATCTGTCGGAGCTTCATTTGGCACCCACAATATTTCAGAAGGCTATCGATGTTGCCAGCGAGGCCCGAGTTACCGTTGTAGGCAACCAGGTATTCGCAGCAACCGTACGGTTAAAACAGGCTAACACCGGACTCAATGCACATCTCGAAGGTCGGATTCGAGACAATCGGTCGCGACATCACGAGGATGAGTCACAGATAGCAGCAATTGAGTTACCTAAAGACTTGTCGGATCGATGTGTTATGCACTGTAAAATGCTCGACATGCCATATGGTGCACTTGACCTAATTTGCGATACGGCAGGAGTGTGGTGGTTTCTGGAAAATAACCCTAACGGCCAGTGGGCGTATATTGAAGCTGCGACTGGACTGCCGATAGGCAAGTCGATAGCTAATTATCTTCAGAGGTAACGTAGCCAGATTTGCTAAGTGCTTGCGCGAATGACTCATGGGAGTCTTTGCTAAAATGCAGGCCGTCTTCGCCAGCTTCTGCAACGCTAGCAGCGTCAAAGAACATACATTGATTATCGCTTGCTGTTTGTGCGAGGCAATCAGCTAGATCTAGGGATTTTTGGACACTACCGATTCCATATTTAGCGCCATACAGTAGTGCAAAGTTTGGCGCATCGGCTTTAATATGAATAGGGCTAACAATAAGGATCTGGGTTTGCTGGTCGTTGTTATGGGCATAT
>CAZZHV010000021.1:0-9418 GCA_964654135.1 uncultured Candidatus Saccharibacteria bacterium | reverse complement strand
ATGAATAGGGCTAACAATAAGGATCTGGGTTTGCTGGTCGTTGTTATGGGCATATTGCCTGATGTCTGTGACAAGTTCAGCGACAGCATCTGCCACATCTTGTGCGCTGCGTTGGAATTCATCCTTAAAATCATTGGTTCCCAACATAAGAATTACGAGACTAATAGGATTATGGCTCTGCAGGCATGGTATAAGGTAGGTCTTACCGTTGCGCCCGGGCTTTTTGGCATAGTCGATATTGGTCGTGCGGCTACTTAGCCCCTCCTCGATAATGTAATGGTCATCACCCAGTAGTTGCTGTAAACGACCAGCCCATCGTACATCAGCTGGCCAACGGCCTTTGTTGACGTCATCGGAGCGTTGACCAAAAGTATTTGAATCACCGTAACAGAGAATGGTTCGTGCAGAAGGTTTAGTATTCATGGGCCTATAGTACCAGATTATGCGCGAACTTCCTGCTGTGCGGCGCAAATAATTCGGTGTTTTGTCGTAAGTAGGTAGTGAGGTGTCGCCAGCGGCAATGATCGGCGACACCTCACCCAGTTCCTGCGTTTGCCTACGCCAGGTCATTCTGGATCGAGGACCACGTGGGGGCAGGGACGAACAAGCTGAGCGTATCCACTTGACTCTGAGGGCCAAAGTGATATCGACATGCCACGTTCGGCATATGACTCAGCACTTCGGCTCGATCGTCCGCATAGTGCGTGAGCGATCCGCCCGGCAGTGCGTCTGAAATGAGACCTTTCTCGTGACGCTCCCTGCAGAAGCGCAAGTTCTGGGACAGGAAGCCGGTCCTGCCGTAGAAATCGTGGTAATCCAGCCACAGCAGCGACTCGCGATCCGACTTGACCTTCGAGATGACGAAGAATCGTTCCGGCGTAATGTGGTCGATGATTCGCGCGATTGTGTCGAAAGCACCGGCGATAGGCGGCGCCTGCACAAACTGCTCTGTCGTGGGCTTCTCGATGAGGACGCCTTTGATACGGGGACGGTCGATGACGACGTCACCCAAGTCCGTGCCAAATCGAGAGGTTCGAACGATCTGCATTTCACTCCCTTGTCGAGGAACATACCTAGTATATAGCCATATTGCTAGAGGTAAAAGAGCTACGAACACTGCATACTCTTGGAATCATTTTTTAAAACGTGCATTTTATTCAAAAATAGGGTATAATATATAAAATCACAAAGTGGTAACGAGCGTTATGCTGTTTGATCTAGTAGATACACTACAAAAGAAACGGCGACTTTTATACGTTGTCGCGTTCATCAGTTTCGATTTTTGGCTACTGACCTTCTGCAGCCAGACTCTACAAGCACACCGTTCTAACATCGTGAGTCGCATACACGATACCGAAATCTCAAGCCAAATTGCGTACCGAACGAATCCGTTTGCTGCTGATAGCAATACGAATCTCATGATGAGCAATATAGAAATCCGTACGCTTCATGCAACGGTTTCCGCTATCGACGGGCTTACAAAAACCAGACATGCCATACAAACGGCAGTAACTGTCACGCTCCATGCCATTCGCACGGGGGTCGTTGCTGTAGTGCGTGCGATCGCCATCACAATCATCACAATCATCCGCATTATTGGCATCATACTATTTGCTATCGTGCGTGCTATAGGCTGGACAGTTTCGTTCATCTTTAAGGTCGTGACGTTCCCATTTGTACTAATTGGCAGAGGTATAAGCCACGTGTTTGGCAATGTCTCTGGTATTACGAATAGCCGACTCGCATCGGTTATTCACCCGCAAAATGGCAAAGATGTACCAGTTATTACGCCTGAGCAAGCACACCAGGCAACTTTGATTCAGCAAGATACTGTTGCTGTTACTCCCGTTAAGCCAACCGGCTCTGGTGGTTTGTGCGATAGTGGCGCAGGCAATGGCGGTTATCCCATGGAATGGTGTGACGCTCGCATGGACAGCATTGCAACCGTTTCATACAGCAGCGATCGCATTAATCGCGAGTGTACTTCATACGCCTTTTGGTACTTTACGACTATTGGTGGACATTCCGATTTCCACGTTTCGGGCAACGCTAATCGCTGGGCTCGCACATCGAACTACCCAACCCACGCGACGCCAGCAGTTGGTGCAATTGCCGTAGAAACAGCTGGCTATTATGGTCACGTTGCTATTGTCCAAGCATTGCCTGGCGCAATCTACGATGGCAAAGCTGTGCCCGAAGGCTACGTACTAGTGAGCGAAATGAACTACGATTGGCAGGGTCACTTCCGCTACTCCTACAGCCCACTCAGCAAGTTCTCGGCATATATTTACCCTTAGTACACGAGTGGCTCATCAGTAAGACGAGTCGCCCAAGGAATGTCTAACGTAAGATGTTCTATTGATGGTGGAGTGTGCTCAATAAGCTGAAAAACGGTCTCAGCCATTACGCGCGTACCAACTTCCCGATAGCCGCTATATCTGTAGAATGCCCGGGTAGCATCGTCTTCGTACACCACCTGGCCATAGAGAATTCTATCGTATACATCAGCCCAGCCTTGACGCTCAATTTCAAGTCGAGTGCCGACTTGGTTGCCCTCGTATTGTCTACTAACGACAAGCCCGACAAGTCGCGCGAAAAGCTGATTGCTCGGATCTGCCACGGCGTAGGCAAAACCGGCTAACTCGTCGTCAACGGTGGCAATAGTGCCAAAATTTGCCTTAGGAAAGTCGTGAGCGCGATTAATTTTATCGAGGAAATAGCCTTCGCCATGTTTCTCGAGGTAGCGCTTACGGGCTGGCTTCCAACTCTGTCTACCTGGAAGAATGTCATCGTATCTATCTAAGAACAGCCGGCTTATGTCGTGTGCATCTCGTGGTTCAGGCTGTCTGATTTCGAACGCTTCTGTCATAGTAACCCTCGCTTTCTTTTAGCTAAGGTTAATTATATTCCACAACATACGTGAACATAAGTAGCGATAATTATCTCAAGTAGTTTGAAAGGGTTGTAATCTTATTTTTCAGGTCGATCGCGTAAGGGTGATCGGGCTGTGACTGCATGGCGTTAAGTGCTTCGCTGAGTTCATCTATTTCTTGCTGAATGAGTTTACGAGCTTCGTCTATGGAAATGTGGCGGCGCACAGCTTCGGTCGAACCAACGCCGACTGACGCGGTGGCAGGCGCACCTGCAAGAGTAATTGCTTCTGCGTTTGTAATACGCGTGAGTGCAGCTTGAAGAATCTCTTTTTTGGACGCATCACCATCTTTGCGGGCTTGCAACAGGTCGCTGGAAAGTTTCTCGATAAGTGGATTATCATTCATGCATTCATTATATCAATTGAGATGTGTAATCAGATGCTACAATGGATTTCATCAGAACTTCACATAAGGAGGGTTATGCGCGAAGCTGTCTTAATGCTGTATGGTGATTACGGAAACGATCAAGGTATTGTTCATCCATGGGAAGAGGATATGTTCCGTAGCCCTCACGAGCTTCAGCAGCAGTTTAGAGAACAGGGTGTTGATTATCATATTGGGATAGCGCTCGAGGAACCCTCCGGCATGCGAGAGCTTGGCAATGTGCCACAGATTGCGGTCGCAGAACAACCCATATACGACGAACAGGGAAGGCTCCTGTTGGCGACAAAATTTAAGAAAGGGTCGTTGGAAGATTATCCGACCGTTATTGACCATTGGGTGGCAAATTTTCAAGATCGAGTACAGCAGCCAGACGGGTCTAAGCAACGCACAGCCTATGGCTTAGGGGTGCCTAACGAGCGCCTCTGGAACTGTCGACCAATCCAAAACTTCGGCAATCACAAAGGCCTAATGGACGCCGTGTTACAAAGAAATGGCGTAGGTTTGCCGACGTATACGACAGATAAAGTAGAGGCGCTTGTTGCTGAGCATCCGGATAATAGCATTATATATAAGCCAATTGATGGCTCACGCAGTAGGGGGATTGAAATATTCGATAGCCCGGGTGAGTTTAGCAAGGCTTTGGAGGTAGGCAAGATTGCACAGAGCGGCCTCATACAGCCGTTTCTGGATTTGCGCTCGCCAATACAGGATTTGATACCCGCAAACAGCAAGGCAGCCGAGACATTGTCCGAGATTAATGCAACAAACGACCGAACACGTGAGGTTCGTGTGCATGTCTTGGCATACGCCCACAGTTCAGGTTTTTTGAGTGCCCAAGCGTATCCAACGCTCAAGTACAGGCGGCCTGGTGAAAAAGTTATTACCGGAGCATCGTATGTTTCTCTTGACCCCGAGTCCGTGGGCACTATGCGTGAAACAAGTGTAGACCTCGCGTGCCAAGTAGTATCGGACGCTGCTGCTCATTCAGGCGAAGCCGTATCACAGTACTATGGTGTATTTGACTGGGTCACAGATACGGAAGGTCAATCTTACGTGATCGACGGCAATTGTCGCGGCCCAGCTCTACCGGTAGAGGCAATCGCTGCACGATTGGCATTTACCGGCATACTCGCCGAAAATGTTCGTCAGAATATGCGTTAGTAAAAGTAAATAAATTCAAAGGGGTAGGGTGCGGCGGCGGACGAAGATAGTGACTGCGTATGCAGTATATAGACGTCCGCCGCCGCTTGCCCTACTCAGATGGAGCTAGTTGTGCACGACGGCCCGGAACTGCTTGACGATGTGCTTGATGACATCGTCCATGGTGGCGCCGTTGCCGTACTTCTTGAGGTACTCCGTGAAGTTCCCCGTGTCGATGACGATCACGCGATCACCGTTGGGGATCGCGTATGTGGGCGAAGCTTGGCTGGTGTCGACGATGGCGCCAGGCCCGTAGTTCTCACTGCGGCTGAAGCCATCAGTACCACGTCCGAGCGGAAGCTCGTAGGCGGCCATCATCTCCTTGCCGGCGTACATGACGTTGAACTCGTAGTAGTCGTAGGCCTCGCTGGTGTAGGAGCAGTTGCCGACTCGCGGCGGGTGCGCCATGCTGAGGCCAGCGTCGACGTCGTCACTGACGAGCTGCTTGCCCACCAGGGCAGACAGGTCTCCGATGACGTCACAGACGTAAGCCATGGAGTTCACGTCGGGCTCGTTGACACTGGTCGTGTCCTTCGACTCCTTGGCCGAAGACGGCGCAGAAGGCGTGGCGTTGCCGGGCTGGCGCGGAGCGCTGTGGGTCGGGCTGGCGGCCTTGTTGTTGCCGTCGTTGCTGGACGAGGAGCCGTCGGGGTCACACGCTGAAAGCGCGAGAACCAGCAGGGCAGAGCCCACGAGAACAGCGGATGTTCGAGGGAGTCGCACGAAAACACTTCCTTGATCTGAGTAGGAACGTTTTGACATCTGATACCAGATATCAAAAAAATCACCGGGTGGTGATCATGAATATATTATACTATCAAAGTACAACTTTTACAAGTATAGCTGTGCGTTCATACTGGTATGATTAGACAATGTACGATTCTTTTGTTTCTGGCCGTAAATTACGATATCCCCTCCCGGACGAGTTGACCTGGCTCATGGACGAGGCTGAGTTAGTCGGAGAAGGAGAACGAGATGCCTACACTGTCGCGCGTTACGCATCACTGCTCGGTATGATGCTCATCGGTAGCGCATACCAAAAAGATTTCCACGAGCCAGTTGATGTACAAGAACATTCGTATGCCAATGTGCGAGATGGCTTGGCGATTAGGAGTCATGGTCTTCCAGATGGTGGAGACAAGTTCTTGCAAGCCACGACCAATGCTAGTGTCGCTATCTTGGGCGGTCTCTTCGGTGATTTTAATTCTAAGGAAGAGCGCATGCAGCGATGCGGCCCTTATGATCAGCCGACCGTCGGTTGGGGGCACGATATGCACAAAATAAAACGATTGAGTATTTTTAAAAGCGACATCCATGTCACCACTTTTGCGCGACCTGATCTTATAAAAGCCGCGCGAGATATCGAGAACCCTTTAAAGGGCTACATTCACTGCGTTTTCGACAGCCCTAATTTCTTTAGGCAATCAATGCGCGGGACACAATATTTTGGCAGAATGCATCGCGAAACGATTTTTAGCATCCCACTTACAGGCTATATCGATCTACCTGTCGATATCATCCCTACTGAGCTTACGATTGATGATATTGCTGACTTAGCTCGCTAGCCTTTTGAACATGTGCTGCTGTTCTACGCCGTAGCGCATGTTCATTGAGTCCTCCAAACACATGCGGCACAAGATGCTGCATGTCCTGGCAATATACTGTCTCTCGGTTAAATGCCTTGCCGTTTTCGTAACGGTGCGGTAAATACCCGCCACCACATTGCTTTAGGATGGGGCATTCTTCGCATAGCTCAGCTACAGCGAGAGCTCCAAGTGAACGCTGTTTTTGCAGCATATAGGTTTGCGCTTCGTGAAGTGAGTGACGCCGCACATGCAAGCCAGTCTTAGATACACGCCCTGGCGTTGCTTTTAGAGTATCGACCATTTCGTACGAGCCATCAGTCTCTATAACCACTAGATTGTTTTCTGTTGATCCAACGCCTTCGAAGCTACTTCGCCCGCCAGTAAGTAGGTGAATGAGTGAATCAAATATACGTATTCTCACCGAAGTAGTATGGTCAGGGAACCATTCATCAAAGATGGTATTCAACCATTCGGCATATGGGGCATCACGGCGCGTATGCGCAGTTTCTAGACCCGCGGGCAATGAACTCCAATTGCCATGTGGCAACAAAAAGTCAATGCGAGGCGGCTTAAACTTTAGGAGACTGTAGTATGTTTCGAGCGGATCGTTCTGCAGATCGATAACAGCTAATATACCCGTGAATAGCTTGTAGTACCGGGGGTCTTTCATCATGGCACTCACGTTCTTGGCTGCCATTTCATATGACGGATCACCGCCTCGCGTGACCCGATGGAGATCGTTCTGCTCCTGTCCGCCGTCCAGACTAACGCCAATGCTAACGGCATTGCGACGAAACATTTTAAGGTACTCCTCGGTAAGAAGTGTGGCGTTCGTTTGTACGGCAAATTGCATAATGGTACGCGCCGGAGC
Organism: uncultured Candidatus Saccharibacteria bacterium; assembly: GCA_964654135.1. Taxonomy (GTDB): domain Bacteria; phylum Patescibacteriota; class Saccharimonadia; order Saccharimonadales; family UBA4665; genus CAMLQK01. Next base: position 2,444 of record CAZZHV010000021.1, on the reverse strand, counting down.
GGAGCGGCGAAGCATCTGCGCTGCTTCATCGAAAGCCTCAGGTGGAGCCAGCAGGGGCTCACCGCCGTGAAAGGTAATGTGAAATGCTTTAGGTGGCGCTTCGTCTAAGTATTCGCCAACTCGATCAGCAAACGCTTGCATCGTTTCCGAAGTCATAACACGTGGCTGTTCTCGCCAACTATCATCGCCTAAATTGTAAACGTAGCAGTAGTCACAGTCGAGATTGCAGCGACTATGAATCTTGAGAATTGCTTCGCCAATGCGTGGAATATCATAGGTATCTTCTTGTTCAATTGGTTGTTGGTCGTGCGAAATTTCTGGCATATACTTAACTATATGATGTCACGCATTTAGGGTACAACATAAGGAGCACATATGTCTGAAGCAACACCGTACGAAGCGCAAGATACTACCTTAGGGTTCGATACTGATCTCATCTCTGAAATGTGTGATGCCGTAGAGCCCTTGAGCCCAACGGAGCTAGCATCTTTTGCCGGACTTGTTACGTTGCCACAAGCCGTAGCACATCAACCTGCATTCGATAGCTTAGTGCAGCGACAAGAAGCAGTCTACGCTCGACCGGCTTTTACGAGCTCTGTGCAATCTGCCGAGCCAGCAATCAATGGTAGAGCGGCATTCGCAAGCTCAGTGCAGCCCTCTGAGCCAACTTTTCAGAACACCGCTTTTTGAATAATATCTTAATAGTCCTTCATGCTATTCAGTTCTAGTAAGAGATTAGCGTTCCTGGTATAGTTGCTGCCTATGACAGATAATGAAAGTTTTGAACGCACACCCGAGCCTAGACCCGAGCTAGCAGCCTACTTAGAAGCATATCAAGATATTGGCCCTGAGACTGTATTGTCGCTTGACCACGTCCCACCACTTATCGGTGGCATTAAGAGTAATCAGTTTATTGTTAGAGATCCAGAGGCCGATGGTGACACGCCGCCCGACCCAGATGCTCGTGTCGACCTTGGAAAAGTGGTAGTCGCAGCTAGCGGAATGAGAGGCTTTGCCGATTTCTTTACCAGCACAGAAGACCAGGCAGACAAACAATACGACATAGCACTTTTGGAAACGCAGCAGGCGCTAGCAGACGCAGCCGAACGAGGTGTAGACGTCAAGGTGCTATTTGTGCCTGATACTGTCAACTATAGTGCCAGCGGCTATTTCACGCGGCTAACGCGTCTTGCGCAAGATACAGGCGTCACTACCGCAATTCGTCAGGTTGATTACGAAGATGGCGAGGCGTACCAAAGGTTCAACCATTTCGAGCCTATTAAAGCAGCCAGTGTTAACGAATACTGGCAAGAGCGTGCCGAGGCGCTACCGTATCCACTTGAACCGGTTGTCCATTTAACGAGCTATGCCGCCTATACAATGGAGAATGCTTACAAAAAAGGCGAGCCGATCACCGAAGAGCTGATCGACGGTATCGCATTGCCAGTTATTAAGGAGCCTTTGGTGTTTACGACGTTCGAGCAACTGCAAAAGGACTACCCAGGTGCACCTATCAGCGATCCTACACTCTGGGGCAAGCACAGAGAGCATTACACACTCGTAGGCAATGATGAACAAGCGAATCGGATACGTCGTGCTAAACAAATTGAGCGCGACACCTTGCGACAAACCATGCGCACTGTGGCGCGAGCCACCACAAACGAGCTCTGTCAATTATTCAACGAAGATGGCACGCACCGTAGTAAAGTTGAAACTATTCGCGAAATTGCTAATAGCACAAATGAAAATAACGATTCTGCTCGCATGATTCTGGCTAAACTAGGTGACCGCGCTGCTGCCCAAACAATTTTAGCGGAGATTCGTGATAGAACATCAAAAAACGCTGGCTACGAGTCACTCACAATCGCGCCGCTTGGCATTCACATGCGACATGACGAACTATTATTTGGTGCTGTGCTCAAAGAAGTACAAACAACAATTGAAGCTGGAGATATCGAGAACTCTGACACACTGCTAGCCCTGATGGGCGCACTCTTTCACTCGCATGACCCACGAGTCGGCGAGCTCTTGTCCGGTTACCTCACTGTGCCTACACATGACACTCGAGCCTACGCCAGCAAAGTACTTCACGCTCTGTCGCGTTGGATGCCAGAGTATGCCATAGGCTTGGCATATCAGCCGAGCACAGAGCAACGAGATCGGTCACTGCAGGCCGTAGAAGCACAAACAGCAATATTTCTAAACGCTTACAACAGTGGCCAACTAGACGGCATTTATGAATATATGTTCTACCGCCCCGACCATCTAGTGCCACTACTTCTCTGGTTCAATAACCCGCAACATCGTCAAGTAGCAACTGACAGTGTTATGCGCAAGTTCCAGGAGGGTGGCCAAGTACTAACCGACCACTCTTTTGAGCGCACCTATTTGACGTATCGCAAGCAGTACGGCGATTTACCCGAAATAAGTAAACTCATCCGCTC
>CAZZHV010000020.1:1311-19962 GCA_964654135.1 uncultured Candidatus Saccharibacteria bacterium | reverse complement strand
TACCGCAAGTGTTTATAATCGTAAGCGTGATACAACAACTACACTCTATTGAAAAGCTTGAGCTCAAGGCGAATGATATCCGTCAAGATATTATCAAGATGCTGCAGGCTGCTGGAAGCGGTCATGCTGCCGGCCCACTAGGCCAAGCAGAAATTTTTACTGCGTTGTACTTTAATGTACTGCGCCACGATCCACATAATCCCGATTGGGAAGATCGCGATATTCTTATTCAAAGTAATGGTCATACGGTTCCTGTCCGTTACGCAGCAATGGCTGAGGCTGGTTATCTTCCATTGGAGGAGCTTCAGACGTTGCGTAAGCTTGGTTCTCGATTGCAGGGCCACCCAGAGCGCCTAAAGCTCCCAGGTCTGGAGACTACTAGCGGTCCTTTGGGCTGTGGCCTGAGCCAAGGTGCTGGTATCGCGCTCGCAATGCGTATGGATAAGCAGACGCATCGTCGTGTTTATGTAACTACGGGCGACGGCGAGCTTAACGAAGGCAATATGTGGGAAGCAGCGATGCTTATCGGCAAATATAAACTGAACAATCTGACGGCAATTGTTGATCGTAACAATATCCAGATCGATGGCCCTACTGAAGTTGTTATGCCACTCGAAGATTTGCGCGGCAAATGGGAAGCTTTTGGCTGGCATGTACTCGAGATTGATGGCAACGATGTCGAAGCTGTAATTGATGCCTGTAATATGGCGAAGGCTATCGTCGAAAAGCCGGTTGTTATTTTGGCTCACACTATCCCTGGTAAGGGTGTCGACTTTATGGAATACGACTATCACTGGCACGGTTACTTCGTGCAGACTCCTGGCGCCCCTACGCTCGATAAGACTGCAAAGGTCGCACTTAAGGAGCTCCGTACACTACGCGGCCAGATTAAGAGCGAGGCAGAATAATGAGTAGTATGCATCTCATTCGCGGTATCCGCGACAAAGACATTAAGCAAGAGCCAACACGCGCCGGTTTTGGGCGTGGACTGGTTGCTGCTGGTAAACAAAATTCCAACGTGGTTGCTGCCTGCGCCGACCTAACGGATAGCACTAAAATGAACGAATTTGCCGATGCGTTTCCCGAGCGCTTTGTCGAAATTGGTATTGCCGAACAAAACCTTGTAACTGTTGGCGCTGGCCTGGCCGCTATGGGTAAGATCCCATTCGTAAGCAGCTACGCGGCGTTTAGCCCGGGACGAAACTGGGAGCAAATTCGTACAACTATTTGTTTGAACGACCGCCCAGTAAAGATTGTTGGTTCACACGCCGGTGTCAGTGTCGGTCCCGATGGCGCAACACACCAAATGCTCGAAGACATAGCACTTATGCGAGCGCTTCCTAATATGGTTGTGATCGCGCCATGTGACAGTGTAGAGGCAGAGAAAGCGACACTTGCTATGGCAGCCGATACTCGCCCAAATTACATGCGGCTGGCTCGTGAAAAAACGCCAGTACTCACTACCGATAAAACACCTTTCGAGATCGGCAAAGCCTATGTTTTTCATGAGGGTACCGACGTTACTATTATCGCCACTGGCACCATGACCTATCAGGCGATGGTTGCTGCGGAAGTTCTTGCGGGCGATGGTATTTCTGCAGAAGTTGTCCACGTGCCAACTATTAAGCCACTCGATACAGAAACAATTCTTAAGAGTGTTGAAAAGACTGGCGCCGTTGTAACTGCCGAAGAAGCGCAGGTAAATGGTGGCCTTGGTGGCGCAATTGCCGAGCTTTTAGGTGAAGAATTGCCAACTCCGATGATTCGTGTCGGCATGCGTGATCGCTTTGGCGAGTCAGGCCAGCCAGAAGAGCTGCTACAGCACTTTGGACTAACGGCAACGCATATTGCTATGGCTGCGCATCAACTTAAAGAGACATTAGCGCGCTAGCTCTTGCCCACATAAGCATAAGCTTTTACAATAGACCTAAAGAGCTAAAAAAGGAAAAACTATGGACGTGGATCAGCGACGGCTGGAAGAATTGGAAGAAATTGCAAAGAAACTTGTTGCTCAGGGCAAGGGATTGTTGGCTGCAGACGAGAGCGCCAATACGTGCGCAAAACGCTTTGAAGCGGTTGGTGTTGAGTGTACCGAAGAGTCACGTCGCGTCTACCGCCAGCTTTTACTAACCGCACCAGCAGCGAGTCACTGCTTAAGTGGTGTTATTTTATACGATGAAACGTTTTGGCAGCGCACAGATGCCGGCCAGCCATTCCGCGAATATCTTGCAGGGCAGGGTGTTCTTCCTGGTATCAAAGTTGATCTTGGTCTTGTAGACTTGCCTGGTTTCCCTGGTGAGAAGGTTACTCAAGGCCTCGATGGTCTACCAGAGCGCATGGCAAAATACGCCGAAGCCGGTGCTAAATTTGCTAAATGGCGTGCTGTGATTACTATTGGCGACGGTATTCCAACTAATGAGTGTATCGGCGCTAACACCTACACGCTCGCTCGCTACGCTCGTATTTGTCAGGATGCTGGCATTGTCCCAATTGTTGAACCTGAGGTACTTTTTGACGGCGAACATACTGCAGAACAGGCCGAAGAAGCTATGGCCCGCACGTTTGATATTTTGTTCCAGACCATGCGTGCATTCCGTGTGCATTTGCCGGGCGCAATTCTTAAGACCAGTATGGTTCTACCAGGTAAAGACAGCGGTATTGCGATTGATGCTAATGATGTCGCCGACCGTACCTGTCGCGTATTACACGAGCATGTTCCGCATGAACTCGGTGGTGTAGTTTTCTTGAGTGGTGGCCAGACCTCAACAGACGCGTTTATTAACCTCAATCGTATTGCGCAGCGTGGCCCGCACCCATGGGGATTAACTTTCTCATATTCTCGGGCAATCCAGGATCCTGTCCTTAAGGCTTGGGCAAAGCAACCAGACGCTATTGCAGAAGTTCAGGACATCTTCCATCGCCAGTTAGTACTTGCTACGAGTGCAAGCAAGGGTGAGCTTGACGAAGCTCGTATGTCCCACGATGATTTTGTTTCACACAGCCAAGACCTGTAGCTAGTTACAGTCTAAAAAGTGGGCCACACGTTGCATTTATACGTGTGGCCTTTATTATTAGGTAACGTATGAAATACCTAACCGAACTTGACCCCGAAGAATATACCGTAGACGGTGACTTCACGAACATGGGCGAACATGAGCCTGCTATTTTTGGTCGCCGTTTTATTGATGCCGTAACAAACTGCGCAGATCAGTTGGGCTTTGTAGTTGTGCAAAACAGCTTCTCATTGCCCGTCTTTGAAGCACTCGAAGAAGATTGCTGCACGGTTCTTGCTGAGCATGACGCTAAACGCTGGACGCAAAAGATTGACACAGCTAGTGCTGTTCGTATCGATAAAACTCCCGAAGCACAGACAGTTTTGCCGGAGCGCTCCCAGAATGTCTTGGGGAGCGTAGCTTTGCGATTACAACAAGCATCTGCTGATAAGAAACGCATGTCTACTGATAATGCTGATATTGCAACCAGCTATGTTGTGCGAATGCTTTACAAAGCTAAAGTGGGCCCTCACCGTGATCCGGTTACGGGTGTCATGTGTGAAACAGCGCTAACTGGTGTCGAAAAAGTAGCATTGCAATCGGATGATGGCTGGAAGGCCACTGTAAACTTACAGCCAAACGATACGCTCATTATGCCAGCGTATACTTTTGGCGCCGTCTCAAGCCAGCGCAAACCGCTCAAACACAGTGTTGTTAACGCTACTCGTTTTCGAGAGGGGCGTGGCCGTCGCTTGTCGGTATTTTATAACTACGGTCGACAGGACTAGATTAGTTGCATTACGCAGTGCTGGTGTGGCACAATTAAGTAGAAATAAGCGTAAGCAGAAAGCTAGACAAAAATGCAGCAATTTGACGTTTTGAGCGTGGGCGATATCGTCACTGATGCTTTCATCAAACTTTTTGAGGATCAGGCTCAGGTATATAAAAACGAACATGGCACATGGTTGGCTATGGAATTTGGCACCAAGTTGCCATACGATCGTGTAGACGAAATTAAAGCAGTGGGCAACGCTAGTAATGCTGCGGTAGCGTTTGCGCGCCTTGGCCTTAAGAGTGGCTTTGCGACCAATGTCGGTGGCGACCCGCAAGGACGCGACATGATTGAGGCACTTCACAAAGAGAAGGTAGACACTCGACTAGTTCGCATTAACCCTGGTAAGAAGAGCAACTACCACTACGTGCTGTCTTACAAAGAAGAGCGCACTATTCTTATTAAACACGAAGAGTACGACTACCACTGGGCTCACTTGCGCCCAAACGAAGTACCGCGCTGGGTCTACTTTAGTTCAATTAGTGAACATGCAATTGAATATCACGACCAGGTTGCTGAGTGGCTTCACTCACAGCCAAATGTTAAGTTAGCCTTCCAGCCCGGCACCTTCCAAATGAAGGCCGGTACACAACGTTTGCAAGCAATCTACCAGCGAACGGAAGTCCTAGTACTTAACCGTGAAGAAGCTGTGCTTGTTGGCGGTGGCAATCACGAAGATATCCACGATCTCTTTAACAAGTTGCACGCCCTTGGTCCACGTATTGTCGTTATCACTGACGGCCCTAACGGTGCGTATGCCAGCGATGGTCAAAATCGTTACAAAATGCCACTCTACCCAGATCCACAGCCTCCTGTAGAGCGCACTGGCGCTGGCGATGCTTTTGCTTCGACGTTTGTTGCGGCATTAGCTAAAGGTATGAGCCTAGAAGATGCGTTGCGTTGGGCACCAATCAACTCTATGTGTGTTGTTCAACAGGTAGGTGCACAAGCTGGTCTTGTTTCTGAGCAGCAGTTGCAAGATTACCTCAGCAAAGCGCCCGACTGGTACAAACCAGAGCGTATGTAATGCTTTAGGCTTCGAGCAAAAGGGTCGGCGGAAACGCCGGCTCTTCTTCTATATATGCCTGTTCGGTAACTTCTATACCGGCAGCGAGGCTGTGGGCAAGTGATACGCCGCTAACGACACTTAGTGCGCTGCCGGCTGACATGCCAGCTACGGCAAGATTTGCGCCGTATTCATGAGTGGCTAGTGGGCTTGCCATTGCAATGCTGCTGGCGAGCAAGACTCCGGTCTTAACTTTGCCTAAGGTCTGAGCGTTGGTGGGCACATCATGCTCGGCAGCACGTTTGCGTACTTCGGTTATCCACGCATCTCGAGCGAGCTGCGTTACTTGATTGGCGGCCAATAGAGCAGCCTGTGTTTTGTTGCTGCGCGCGGCGTTGATAGTCATGCCACCAAGGATGCCATGTGTAAATACTTTATCGGCCATTTGATCGAGCCAAGCTCCGCGTTGAGTTTTTACGCTTGGGTCGAGTAGTGCTGCTTTGCGCGCGAGTTTGCCGTCGAGTGCATCAGTGAGTGCGAGTACACCTATGAGTCCGGCGGTTTTCCAACTGCGATATTCTTTTTCGCGGGCAATGTATGCTCCAAGTAGCGGTCCGGCCGCCATACGTAAATAGCAGAGCCCATTGGCAGCACGCTGCATCCTGCGGGCACGACGCGTATCTTTGGGGTTGCTATCTATTAGTTCCATGTATCAGGTATTATCTCTGAGCGCCACAGAGTATGCAAAATAATATACAGCTAAAGCTTTGCCAACTAGCCTGAGCTTATGCTAATCTGATAACAAGATGACACGATACTTATCGTTAGCGTTACAGGCTGAGGAGCCGGTATTTTCGCAAAGCATCCAGCAGCTCGAGGAGGCGAGCGGCCGGCCAAGTGCGGACATTCGTTTGAGTGTCGATTTGCAGGCTCGCACACGCCAGAAAATTGCCGAACTTGGTTTAGACCCAGAGGATACGACTGGTCCGGAGCTGTATAGCGCTTTGCACGAACGCCTTAAACACGACGACCTGCGCGTTCGTTCAGTTCTTTCTATTCCAACAGAGGCAACGGCAGTTGATATTTTGGCGGCTATCGAGTCTTTGGTAGAGCAAGCAGAAGTGCCAAAGCAGTGCTTTGCCCTGCGCGCTGCTGCAGCCAAACGCCTGCTAAAGAAAAAAGTTCCTAAAGTTGCCATGAAAAAACTCGGTTATCGTTCGGTAGAATCTATGCTCAAGCACGAACCAGTTGCTCATTTGTATGCCGCTGCATTTATGGTTGAATCCAATACATGGCGCAAGGCTTTTTACGAACAGTATTCCAGCCTTAGCCCAAGTGATTTTGAGGTTCGTCCTATGCATATTGGTATGCCTCAATCCAAAAAGTGGCATGAACTTTCGGCAGCTTTTATTGCTACAGCTCGTCATAACCTGCTGACATTCAAAGAGCTAGGCACTGTTGTCATGTTGCCGATGGAAGGTCGTACAGAGGGCTTGGCGGTAACTACATTGCTACTTTCTTTGAGCGCAATGAACGACGTCCGATCGTTTAGTTCATACACCAAACTACAGCAGGTTAAGCCGCATTTTGGCGAAATGGTTCGCGATGCTGTCAAAATTGAACCATCTGTTTCGGCGAAGCTTGCTGGGCAGCAGGTAACGTGGCGAACTATTCATCGCTACTACGCAAAATTCCAGGATGCGTATCATCCGGAAGTATTCGAACCACACGTGCAGCCCGATGACCTTACGTGGGCACAGGCCGAAGATATCTTGGCTCAGCTTGAGCCAGCACTCAAGTTTTGGCAGGGAACACAAAGTCTCACGCTGTTGCATGACGGACAACCTGTTTCTTTTAACATGCTTGACGTAGCTCTCAACTATTATAATAATGTGCCGTTCCAAGATCGGATTGTGCATTTCTTGCGCGATAATATTTGGCATGAACTCATGCTTAAGTATTTAAACCAGGAAAACTTAGAAGAAGCCGTCGGCCGTCAATTATCCTACGAACTTGTGGATGAATCACCCGATTTAGCATTAGCAGAATAGAGCATTTTTAGGTACACTTATAGCAATGACAAACGATCTCGACGACCTCAAACATATACGTTACTCAATCTGTGTTTCCGGCGCAGCTGCAGGGCAGACCGTTAAGGACTCCCATGAACTCGCTGAACGCATTGGTGTAGCAATCGCTAAGGAAAACCACATTCTTACTACGGGCGCCACTGTTGGACTGCCGTATTATGCTGCGTATGGCGCTAAAAAAGCCGGTGGCACAAGTATTGGCTTTTCGCCAGCAAGTAGCTTGCGCGAACACTTGCGCAAATACCGTTTGCCGCACGATGTTTTTGACTTTATCAACTTTACAGGCCTCAACTACGTTGGGCGCGACCTGTACCTCGTGCAGTCAAGCGACGCAGTAATTACTGTCGGCGGTCGTTTCGGCAGTTTGCATGAATTTACCTCTGCCCTCGAGGCTCGCATGCCTTGCGGCGTACTGCTCGGCAGCGGTGGTACAGCAGATCTTATCCCTGGGCTTATGGAAAAGCTCGAACCGCCAGATAGAGATTTGGTAATTTATGACGATAATCCAGAACGTCTCGTAAAACGCATTATTGCAATGCTCGACGAGAAATATGCCGACATCCACAAGCAGCTTAAGGATCACAACGAGCACTGGTTCTTGCATCGTGAATCTAACCAGAGTCCAACGCCGCGCGCCGGCTAAAATACCGAGGAATAGACAATGGGTGTGGCTAAACTAGATCAACGAGGCGTTACGATTTTTGAAATAAGTATTATATTATTGATTCTTATTTTCGTAGGATTTAGTTGCTGGATGATGATTCGCAAAGTCAAAGATTCAGCGCATCCTTACAATACAGAAATAAACACGAGGCAATAATATGCATATACGACGTAATCAAGCGGGCTTTGGCCTTCTCGGCGCACTGGTTGTGATGGGTCTCGTGGGTGCCCTCGGCATCGTCTGTCTGTTGTTTTGGCAAGCTCATCAACACAAAGCTACCAAAACGACACCAAGTTCTACCAACCAGTCGGGAAGTACTAGCTCTGATAGTACAAATTTATCGCCGCTTCTTTATGCAACGTACACCTCAAAAACAGGTGGCTTTACAATGAAATATCTTAAAGGCTGGATTGTTACCGGTTTTAAGAACGGTCAACCAGTAACGACGCTGGATGGTACCGAGGATCATATTCGTTTCCAGGAAGCAGCAGATACGGTTAAGCTCAATAATTTTGGTGGTGATCTAGCTATTGCTGATACGCCGCCCGGCGATTCGCCATGGCCAATGTATCCGAACGGCACTATTGTGACAACACTTAATAATGGCTTACAAATATGGGAAGACAATAAGACGCAAACGTTGGCAACAGGACAGGCACAAAACACTTGCCCGGCAATGAAAATTGCTACAGAGGACGACTCAATGTTCGGCTACAAACTTAAGAACGGTAAATATCTGAGCTTTACTGGTTCATTCTGCTGGGCTACGGGCTTTAAAGCGGGACCTACCTATGGCCAGCAACTCTTTAGCGACGAATTTAGTCAGATGACCAAAATGCTCGGTTCCATCAAGCAGCAGTAGTCTCTGGTATATAGATCATGCCTATAAGAGGTATGTGACTCGCGCTGTTGACTCTCGTCTGGCGACCCTTGGGGGCAGATTCACCAGAAATAAAGCCATGCTGCCGATAGAAACCAACAGCGTTACTATGTTCAACTGTCAGAAGCTTGGTCGGATTTGGCCCGGCCGCGTGTAGACAGCTCTTTAAGAGTCTGGACCCAATGCCGAAACCTTGGTATTCGGGCGCCACATACAGGCTGTTAAGCCAACTGATCTGCGAGTCGTACGTACTGAAGCCAACGATTGTTCTGCCAAGCCGCGCTACTTGGACGCTTTTATGCGGTTCATAGAAGATTTCGCGTTCGTGAGACTTGCGCCAGCGTTCTGCGAAGTTGCCCTCAGCATGATACTCTTCTATTTCTTCAAGGGTAGGGAGTGCGTGATGACTCTCTACGTCCGGGTAGATGCTCCTCTCTGCATCAATATGTACTGCAGTTATTTCAGCGGCGTCGCCAATGACTGCCTCCTCAAGAGTAATAGCCGTAGCATGTTGCTCGATCATGACTAATGTGGCTCCACGACTTCGCCAGTACGGACCATGTGTAGCAGTTGTAGCCATTTGCCAGGTTTCATCTCGGGGCATTCTTCTTGAGGTAGCGCGTCGGTCTTCTTGAAGCCAAAATGTTCATAAAATCCAACGGCCGGCGTGTTTAAGACGACGTCCAGGTTAACCGGTCTTTGGCTGGACTGGTCTAAGAGCCTGCGAAGTAGTGCTTGTCCGAGGTATCGTCGCTGATAGTCGGGGAGGATGGAAAGAGAGCCTAAGACACCTTCTTCTCCTTCGAATGAACTATAGCTGAACCCAACAATTTTCTCATTATGGCGAGCAACAAGCACCTCTTGCTCTGGTGATTGCGCCTCGATACGCTGCTGCCAGCTATGAACCTTGCGCTCTAGAAAGTCTGACTTATATACAAATCGCTCGAGCATATCTCTGGTGAGGTGTTGTGGGCTCTCGGGAGGAAAAACGTAGATACCCTCGGTATGATAGGTGTCGATAAAGGTTTCAGCATGAACGTTTACAATGCCTAGTAGATCACGAAAATCTGCCGGCTCTACAGCTACTCCAAGCTCTTCATAGTTTGCTCGCATTTGCGTCAAATTGTAGTATGCTCGGGTTTCTAAGGCAAGTAGCTCTATCGCCAGAGGTGTTGTACAATAATATGATGAACAAGTTTGTCTTGAAAAGCGACTATAAGCCAACAGGTGATCAGCCAAAAGCGATTGCTCAGCTAACTGAAGGCCTTGCTAAGGGCGAAAAACACCAAACACTGCTTGGTGTGACCGGCTCGGGTAAGACATTCACGATGGCTAACATTATCCAGAATGTGCAAAAGCCAACATTGGTGCTCTGTCATAACAAGACATTGGCTGCTCAGCTGTACGAAGAATTTCGTAAATTCTTCCCCGACAATGCCGTGCACTACTTTGTGAGCTACTTCGATTATTACCAGCCAGAAGCGTATATTCCACGCTCTGACACCTATATCGAGAAGGACTCACAGATCAACGAAGAGATTGATCGTTTACGTCACGCCGCAACCGACTCGTTGCTGTCACGCGAAGACGTTATTATTATTGCCAGCGTGAGCTGTATTTATGGTATTGGTTCGGTAGAAGATTACGACGGCCTGTCCATTAAACTTAAAGTAGGTGAGCGTCGTGTCCGCGACAAGCTGCTTCGTCAGTTGACCGATATTCAGTATCAGCGCAACGATTTGGATTTTCACCGTAGCACATTCCGTGTTCGTGGAGATGTTGTTGATATTTTCCCGGCTAGCGAAGAACTTGCGTACCGTGTTGAGTTTTTTGGCGACGAAATTGATCGTATTATTAAGATCGATCCACTTACTGGTGAAATTTTAGGTAAACCTGACTCACTTACGGTCTTCCCGGGCTCACACTATGTGACTCCATATGACAAACTAAAGGTTGCTCTTGGCCATATTGAGAAAGAGCTCGAAGAACGTCTTGCGCAGTTCCGTCGCGACGGTAAGCTACTTGAGGCTCAGCGCTTGGAACAGCGTACTCGTTTTGATCTGGAAATGCTTGAAGAAACTGGTTTTGTGAAGGGTATCGAAAACTATTCACGGTATCTAACGAATCGCGAGCCAGGCGAACAGCCGGCAACATTGCTCGACTATTTCCCAGACGACTACCTATTGCTGATTGATGAATCTCACATGACCGTGCCCCAGGTGCGGGGTATGTACAACGGCGACCGTGCGCGTAAAGAATCACTTGTAGAATATGGTTTTCGTTTGCCAAGCGCGCTCGACAACCGGCCGCTAACTTTTATCGAGTTCGAAAAGCATGTCAACAAAGCCATTTACGTCTCAGCTACGCCAGCCGAATATGAACTAACGCGTAGTCCTGAACCTGCCCAGCAGGTTATTCGTCCAACCGGATTGCTCGATCCACCTATCGAGATTCGACCAATCGAAGGCCAGATTGATGACCTTATTGGCGAAATTCGCAAAACTATTGCTAAGCACGAGCGCGTTTTGGTAACGACGCTCACAAAACGTATGTCCGAAGACCTTACGGATTATCTCAAGGAGCTCAATATTAAGGTCGCATATTTGCACAGTGACGTCGATACTTTGGACCGCACCGACATTCTGCGCGACTTGCGTCTTGGCGTATATGACGTACTTATTGGCATTAACTTGCTCCGCGAAGGCTTGGACCTGCCAGAGGTAAGTCTTGTAGCTATTTTGGATGCCGACAAAGAAGGTTTCTTGCGCAGTGCGCCAGCACTTATCCAGACCGTTGGTCGTGCCGCTCGACACGTCGAAGGCCGCGTTGTTATGTACGGAGATCGTATTACGGATAGCATGAAACGCACACTCGACGAGACAACGCGACGTCGTAAAATTCAAGAGGCTTACAATACCGAACATGGTATTACGCCAACTGGCGTGAGCAAGGTTATCGACAAGGGTATGCGCCCCGACTTGCCGCAAGAAGCCAAGACCGCCAAGCTCAACCTCAATAAGATTCCAGTTGATGAGTACAAGTCTTTGCTTAAGGATTTGTCGGCACAAATGGATCTTGCCTCTGCTAATCTTGAATTCGAAAAAGCTGCGGAGCTCCGCGATATCATCAATGATATAAAGCAGAAAATGAACAAGTAGCCAGGTAAACTGGCCGCGTGTATACTAAACACAAGTATCATGAACGTCATTAATCACCGACAGTTCGGCAAGCGAACAGGCGGTCACTCTAAAAAGTGGCGCGTTGCCGTATATTCTGCTGTAAGCCTGTTTAGTATTTTTGTGTTGGCTAATATTATTATGGCTGTTGCTTACAGCGGTAAAGTGCTGCCAAAATACACGTTAGCGGGCGTGCCTGTTGGCGGTAAGACGTATAGCGCAGTCGCAGAAATGCCCTCACAAGAATTCTTGCCAGATGCGGTCACGCTTCAGAAAGACGGAGCACATAAAACAGTTGCTACGGCTGATCTTGGTATGAGTGTCGACTGGAAAAAGAGTGTAGCTAATCTAAAGACATCGAAGCCCTTTTTGCCGATCGTCTCAATTTTTGGATCCCACGATGTATCTGTTGTGCTATCTCACAACAACCAAAAACTAACCAATACGCTCACGTCGCTGCAGTCTACTTTTTCTCGGCCAACGACCGATAAGCGCGTTACGGTACAGGGCGACACTTTTGCAGTTGAACAGGCGACAACTGGCTATGCTCTTAATATAGATAGCTCAGCGGAGGCTATTGTTAAGCAAGTTGCGGTGGGTAAAACACATGTTAGTGTGCTGGTGACGGCGCTCGAGCCAGGTAGCAATAACGGTGATTTAACGAGTCAGCTTGCAGGGCTCAAAAAGCAACTTACTACTAGAATAACGCTCAACTATGGCGGACAAAAAGTTGTTCCGACAGCGACCGATATGGTCGCCTGGTACGTGCACGATGGTCAAACTATGAGCCTATCGGACGATAAGCTCGGTACTTACATTGATGCTACAGCCAAGAAATTGGGCATTAGTGCCGCTAACCGCAGCGACCTTATTGTTGCAACTAAGTATGTATTGGGCCGTAATTTGGCCACTAACTTTACTGTTTCACCTGCTGGCGCAAGCGTTGTGCGTACCTACTGCACGGCAGTGAATGGCGTCCCCGCCAATGAACTAGACGATCTTATTGGGAAATTGGCTGCTACTTACTCGGATGCCCGTGGCTGGAACAATAACGGTAAAATAGCCTTCAAACATGTCGCTTCGGGTTGTGAGTATAAGGTAGTAATTGCTGCGCCAAACCTTATGACAAGTTATGGCGCTATATGTGACAACTACTACAACTGTCAGGTCGGCAACAGCGTCATCGTTAATAACGATCGTTGGCTTTATGCTACTGATCCATGGAAAAAGACTGGCCAAAACCTTGAAACCTACAGATTACTTATTATTAATCACGAAACTGGGCACCGTTTGGGCTTTCGTGATAACCCAACATGTCCAGGCGCCGGCCAGCCTGCGCCGGTCATGATGCAGCAGTCAATCGACCTCAAGGGCTGTGTATTTAACACGTGGCCGTTGGCCTCAGAACTAGAACTGCTCTAGGTATGGTATACTTGTGTCACAAAGAAGGAGACCTGCAGCCGCTAGAAAGCAAATAGCGTTGCTGTTATACTACTAATAATGACTACATTAACGCGAGAAGATGTCTTAAAATTGGCTCGACTTTCACGCTTAGACCTAAGCGAAGCAGAAGTCGACGAATATCTCAAAGAACTAACAGCTGTGTTGCAGTATGTTGAGCAACTCCAAGATGTGGATGTTGACGGCTTGCAACCAACTACCCAGGTAACTGGCCTTACAAACGTCATGCGTGACGACACAGTTCGTGATTACGGTGTAAGCCGTGATGACTTGTTGCGTCTCGCTCCAAAGACCGATGACGGTCAACTTAAAGTTAAGAGGATGATCGGATGAGTCAGTGGCTACCTATCGCTGACATCGCCGCCAAGGTTAAAGCTGGCGAGCTAAAAGCGCGCGATCTTGTTGAGCAGGCACTCACAACTATTGCAGACAAAAAAGAATACGACGCTATTATTGCGACGCTTGATGAGCGTGCACGTGAACGTGCTATTGCTATTGACCAGGCTGTCGCTGATGGCCAGGAGCTCGGCGCTTTAGCTGGCGTGCCATTTATTGCCAAAGACAACTTTTTGGTTTTTGGCGCAGAAACTACTGCTGCTAGCAACATACTCAAGGGCTTTAACGCACCATACCAGTCGACAGCTATCGAAAAGCTCGAAGCGGCTGGTGCTATTTGCGTTGCTAAGGCCAACCTTGACGCTTTTGCGCACGGTGGTTCAACCGAAAACAGCGACTTCATGACTACCAAGAATCCACATGACATGGAACGCGTTCCTGGTGGCTCATCTGGTGGCTCTGCAGCCGCAGTTGTACTCGATATGGCTCCTTTTGCCGTTGGAACCGACACTGGTGGCTCAATTCGCCAACCAGCTAGCTTTACTGGCGCTGTTGGCTACAAGCCAACCTATGGCTTAGTTTCTCGAAGCGGTGTTGTAGCTATGGCTAGTAGTACCGACACCATTGGGCCGCTAACACGTACCGTCGAAGATACAGCTCTCGTGCTCGACGTAATGGCCGGTCGCGATGATCTCGATAGCACAACTATTGAGCGCGACACAGCAAACTACACAGATCTCAATGCTGATCTTGCAGGCAAAAAGATTGGCGTTATCAAAGAATATTTGGGCGATGGTGTTGATGCTGGCGTTAAAGAACAAGTTGAACAGGCAATTGCTAAACTCAAGGACGCAGGTGCAGAAATTGTCGAGGTTAGCTTGCCAAGTTCTCCTTTGGCACTCGCCGTATACTACATTGTCTGTCCAGCTGAAGTTAGCAGTAACCTGAGCCGCTACGATGGTCAGCGCTACGCGTTTTCTTACGAAGATGCCAGCAACCTCGACGAAAGCTACACGAAATCTCGTGGTATCGGCTTTGGTAAAGAAGCTAAACGCCGCATTATGATCGGTACTTATGTGCTCAGTAGCGGCTATTACGATGCGTATTACCGCAAGGCTCAAACCGTTCGCACCAAGCTTATTAACGAGTTCGCCGAAAGCTTTAAGACCGTCGATTTTATGGTAGGACCTGTTGCGCCAATGCCAGCTTTTAAGATTGGCGAAAATGCACATGATCCACTCCAAATGTATTTGGCTGACATTATGACTGTGGCAGTTAGCCTAGTCGGCGTGCCAGCCATCAGTATTCCAGCAGGCACTACTAACGGCCTGCCAGTTGGCTTGCAGCTAATTGCACCTCAGCGTCACGACCGTGAACTCCTATCAATTGCTAAAGCTGCAGAAAAGGTTCTTGTATGATGACAATCATCATTATCGTCGCGGCTGTAGTTATTCTTTTAGTGGGTGTTGGCTTTGTTTTTTGGCGCCGACGCCGCCCAATTGACACACACCGTTTCCAGGAAAGCTGGAAAGAACTCCAAAAGCTTTGTCGCGATAAAGCTACATGGCCACAAGCAGTACTAAACGCCGACAAATTGCTCGACGAAGCCCTCCGCAAGCGCCGTTTTGGCGGTAAAACCATGGGTGAACGTATGGTTAAAGCGCAACGTAACTTTACAGATAACGATGGCGTTTGGTTTGGCCACAAATTGCGCAGCAAAATCGAAGCAGAACCAGAAGCTAAACTCAAAGAAGATGACGTAAAAGATGCACTCATAGGTATTCGCCAAGGTCTTAAAGATTTGGGCGCATTACCAGATAGCAAAAAGGAAGATGGCGATGATAAGTAAGGATATTCAAGATCAGTACACCGTAACAATCGGTATTGAATGTCACGTACAGCTCAAGACCGCTACTAAGCTTTTTGCGGCTGTCGGCAACGACGCGCGTGATGCCGTACCAAACACGCTCGTGAGCCACATTTGCTTTGGTTTGCCGGGCGCTTTGCCAGTGCTAAACCGCGAAGCCGTCCATCTTGGTATGCGCGCTGCATTCGCTCTTGGCACCTCACCGCAGCCGTACAGCACTTTTGACCGTAAACATTATTTTTATCCTGATTTGCCACTCGGCTATCAGATTACTCAGTTCGAAAACCCAATTATTCGCGATGGTGAAGTCTTTATTGAGCTCAATGGCCAAAAGAAGCGTATTGGTATCCACGAAGCACATCTCGAATCAGACGCCGGTAAGAGCACGCACCCAACGGGCAAGGACTACAGTCTTGTAGATCTTAACCGTGCCGGCACGCCACTCCTGGAAATAGTTTCAGAACCGGACATGCATACTGCCGAAGAAGCACGCATCTACGCTCGCGAACTATACCTTCGTATGAAGTACGCCGATGTCTCTGATTGCAACCTTTACTATGGCAACATGCGCTTTGATGTTAACGTTTCTGTAAGCAAGACCGACGAACTCGGCACGCGCACCGAAACTAAGAACATTAACTCCTTTAAAGCTGTCGAAAAAGTTGTTGAGTTTGAAACTGCTCGCCAGATTGAACTTCTCGAAAAGGGCACCGAAATTGTTCAGGAAACTCGTGGTTGGGACGATGCCAAGCAGAAAACCTTTAGCCAGCGCAGCAAAGAAAACGCACACGACTATCGCTATTTCCCAGACCCAGACTTGCCACCGATTCAGCTTGATGAAGCCATGATCGCTACTGTTAAGGCTGAAATGCCTGTTATGCCCGACGTATGGCGCGACCGTTTGCAGACACTGGGCCTCAATGCAGCACAGATTGATGTATTGCTCGAAGCAGAAGTCGAAGAAGACGTAGTGAGCTACCTAGCGCTTATCGAAGAAGCAAGTGCCGAACAAGACTTCGCTAAGTCACTTGCCACGTGGTTCGTAAACGTTGAATTACCAATGCGCCATGACGAAGCGATTACTTTTAACCCTGATGTGACCAACCAAGGCCGCCTGCACATTTATCGTGAAGTTGCTCGTTTAATTGGCGAGAATAAGCTCAGCTCTACCAACGCCAAGGCGTTATTCGCTAAACTCTTTACAGGTAAAGACGTTAAAGACCCTCTGGATGTCGAGGGCGTCGCTAAGCAGCACAACATGATTCAGGAGTCAGACGAAGGCGCAATCGTAAAGATTGTTGACCAAGTTATTGCCGAAAATGCCAAGGCTGCCGAAGACGTTAAGAATGGCGAAATGAAAGCCATTGGATTCCTCGTAGGCCAGGTTATGAAGCTTAGCCAAGGCCGCGCAAACCCAAAGATGGCCCAAGATTTGCTTCGCAAACAACTCGGCCTCTAACAGTCTCCAGCATATACCCATATATTTGACATACAGTACAGTGTAGTAGCTGTACTGTATGTAATTAAGGATGTATATGGAAAACCTTGCCTGGAAACGTAAAGCGCCAACCGATGTGACAAAAGTTGGACGTCGTACAATTGTCACTAAGACGTTCGAATTGCCAGACGGCACAGTTGAGACATTCGATATCAAGGACGCAGAAGGACAGGGCGGTGTTAACGTTATTGCACTTACTAAAGAGAACCAGGTCGTCGCTATCAACACCTATCGCCCAGGTCCAGAAAAGATGATGCAAGAAATCCCTGGTGGCTTTATTGACCCGGGTGAATCGCCGGAGCAAGCTGCAAAGCGTGAGCTTGCCGAGGAAGCAAGCTTTAAAGTTGGCTCCATGGCATATCTCGGATACTGCCAGTACGACTCGTACACTAACGGCAAGCGTCATTATTTCCTAGCCAGAGACTGTGAGCCAAATGGCGAGGAATATACACGAGAGGTCGAGGAACAGCACGAAGTAGTGGAGATAAGCATTGAGCAGCTTATTGCCAACGCTATGCAGGCACGTATGACTGATCCCGGGGCTGTATTGTTGGCGTATGATACACTACGATCTATACAGAACGAGGAGTAAAAAACACGATGCAACCCTGGAAACGAATTGAACCTACTGTAGTTACTACGGGCGGTCGCAGGACGATTGTTAATAAGACATTTATTGTCGATGGTAAGATTCGTAGCTTTGGAACTTTAGAAGCCGAGAACCACCATCATGCGGTGGTTATTGCGCTTACAACAGATAACGAAGTGCTGATTGCTGAGCAGTTTCGCCCTGGTCCCGAAGAGATTTATCAGGATCTGCCGGGCGGCTTTGTCGAAGAGGGCGAAACATCAGAACAAGCTGCCAGGCGTGAACTGCTCGAAGAAACCGGCTTTGTGCCCGGTAAGCTTGAATATCTTGGAGCTACGCATAAGGACGGTTATATTAATCCCACTTGGCATTACTTCTTGGCGACAGATTGCGTAGATGCTGGAGATGGTCAAAAACTTGACGAAGGCGAGAAACTTACACTTGTAAAAATTACCATCGAACAGCTAATAACAAACGCTAAGAAGTCACGCATGGGTGACCCTATTGCCGTGCTTATGGCTTACGACGAACTTCTCAAACGTAAATAGGTAAACAATGAAGACACTGCTTTTAACGCGCACCCTTAGTAACAGGGGCGGAAGTATTATCGTGGCCAACCTTGTCAAACAACTTCGCACACAAGGCTATGATATAGATTTCGTGGGCTTCAAGCTAAGGGGCGATGAAGATTTCCCCGGTTGCGCCCCACTATATAAGGACTCGGGCATTACTATTCTTGAGGTGGATTGTTTTGACGAGCAGCCACTGCAAATGAAAGCATATATTGATGCCGCTCAATCCTATCTCCACGAGAATAAGGACAAATACGATAAGATAATTCTTGATAGTTGGTTTTCGGCAATTGCTGGATCAGTAGAACAGTTACCTTATGATAAAACGTTCCATTTGGTGCAAAGTGATCCGCAGTTTGAGCCAGAAGATGTCTCAGTAGTCTGGCAGAGCAGATTGTTCTCCATGGTGCCGCTGCTGCCGATGCAGCGTATTGTCGTCTCTAAGAGTCTGCAAAAGTTGTTCCATGAACGTTATGACAAAGAATACCCGCGTATTGATCTTTATGTTGACGATCGCTATCGAAAAGCGGATTTTGCTGTTCAGGATAGTAAGCCGCTGCGCCTGATTTCGACGGCTGCTAACTATGGCATGCCAAGTAAGGGGCTTATATTTTTGCTCGATCAGCTTAAGCAACTTAATCAGCCGTTTACCCTGACGCTCGTTAGTAGCGCACCAATTACGCAAGA
>CAZZHV010000020.1:0-1211 GCA_964654135.1 uncultured Candidatus Saccharibacteria bacterium | reverse complement strand
CCGTTTATTTACACCTTTGCGGACGATTTCTTTAAGGCAACGCCAACACGTTTTGAACAAATGGTGGATGTCTACAACAAGACTAATGCATCTGTCGTCTCTTGCATTCGTCTAACGAAAGACGAAGAATACGATCGTTATGGCGTTGTCGCCGGCGACGACTTGGGCGATGGCCTCATTAAGATGAACACTATTGTCGAGAAGCCAGGCAAGAAAGATGCTCCATCTGATCTCGCATCTGTTAGTTCATACTTGTTTAAGCCACAGATTTTGCCATACATTGACAAACTCAGCCAGGGCTACGACGGCAAAAAAGAACTCAAAATCCAAGACGCTATGCAAGAGATGATCAACGACGGCCATCACTTTTACGCCCAAGAGATCAAAAACAGCAAATACTACGACGCTGGTAACAAGCTCGAATACATGAAGACAGTTGTCGACTTTGCGCTTAATCGTAAAGATATTGGCGAAGACTTCCGCAAGTACTTGCGTGACACCGTATTGTAAACCTTAAGCCAGACTGTATACTAGATAGTATGAATACAACCGAACAAATCATTCTCGTTATCTTATCCTCGTTTTTGGCTTTGTTCTTGTTGCTCGCAATTGCTGCCTTGATATCAGTTCTTAAACTGATCAAGACCATTCGTGAGTTGGCACAAAAGGCTGAACACGTCGTAACTTCTGCTGAAAGTGTTGCGGACTTGTTCCGTAAGGCTTCTGGTCCAATGACCATTCTTAACTTTGTACGTGGCGCCGCTGACGTAATTGCTAAACATAAGGAATCTCGCAAGGAGAAATAACATGGGAAAAGCTAAGAAATTTGCACTTGGTACACTGTTTGCAGCCGCTGCTGGCTACATTGCTGGTATTTTGACCGCACCTAAGAGTGGTAAAGAAACTCGTGAAGACATTAAGGTAACCGCCGTTAAAGGTAAAACCGAAGCAGAGAAGCAACTCAAGAAGCTCCACACTGAGCTGAACACCATTCTCAACCGAGCTAAGAGCGAAGCTGACTCTATTAAGGGCAAAGCTCGCGAAGAACTCGACGCTGCAATCTCAAAGAGCTACGCAGTCAAAGAAAAGGCACGCGAAGTACTGAGCTCAGTGCACGAAGGCACCGCCGACGACAAAGACCTCAAAAAGGCTATCGACGACGCCAACAAGTCACTTGAACACCTCAAGACCTACCTCAAAAAAGAAGCTAA
>CAZZHV010000019.1:0-21675 GCA_964654135.1 uncultured Candidatus Saccharibacteria bacterium | reverse complement strand
GCGGGTATTTTTATGCAAACAAAAACACCTCGGGCGAGGTGTGAGTAGGGACAGGTAGAAGAAAGCGTTGGGGCGAGAGGCTGGCTGCAACATGCATGCCAAAACCTCCCGCCGCCACAGGCACTTACTGGCTGCTAGCTCTGAGCCTCCAGCTCGGCAGCAAAGTAAATGCTGACCTGAGAACGGATGTGCTCCAACACGCTGTCGGGCAACTCAATCTCTTCGTCGACCTTGCCGGAAGGAGCCTTCACGACTTCGCGCTTCATTCGAAGGAAAGTCGGGCCAAAGTTGAAGCCGGTGAGGTGTGTCAGAACCCGAGGGATTGCTCGCGTGGGCGCATTGTGTGCGCTGAGCAGAGTCAGTTCCTCGTTCTCGTACGCCAGACAGATTGCCCCGTGATAGGGAGCCAATGTCCCTTCATAGGTCAGTAGCGCCGGGAATTCCGCGCACGGAAGACTCAGGGTCAACAGCAGACCATGTGACGTGGTGGTCAGTTCGACTGTAGTCCGCATTTTGCTCGTTTCTTCTACGCTGTCAAATGTCCGCATACTGCAGACACAAAGATTCGGGTCGAACCTTATAATTAAAAATTATGACACATTTTGATACAAAATAAAAACACCCCATTGGGGTGCTTCGGAGAAAATGAGTAGGAGTTGGCGGCAAGGGCAGAGGTGGCATAAAAGCCTTGTTAGAAAAACCTCCGCCCTTACACGACCAAGATCGGTAACGCTACAGCCATCCAGTACTGCGCGCGTCCAAGAAGGCACGCAACTGGTCGCCCACACGGTCGAGAGTTGCCGGTGACAGGAAGAGCGGGTGGGCTCGAGTGTGTGCAACCTCATCCGCAGGGATGTCGGCGCAGGCAGACTGAGCAACCACCAGTCGTTTTTGTCGCACCTCGAAGCCGGTAAGAATGTCGAACCAGCGCATCGGGGCGAGGCCCTTGGCAGACTTGGCGTTCTCGTGTGGGACAGCAGGCTTGACGATGACCAGGGCACCACTGTCGTCACGCAACACCTCAACGGCGTCCATGAACAGCAGTCGGCCATCGACCTCATCAGGCAGCTCGATGAGGTGACTTTGATGAATGCGCAACTCAACGCGGTCATTCTCGCCAAGCGTATGCTCAACGAGGTGATTGGCGCCGGCAGCGTCGGGCTCGTCGTGACGAACTGTCACGCTGACTGAGCTCAACACGATACTACTCCTACTCAACTAGGATGATGATGCACGGTAGCACACCACCGGGAACAATAAGATCTGGGGACCTTATTGTGGCGCATTATGCCATATACTGAGGTAAAAATAAAACACCTTATAGTAAGGTGTCATGTTTGCAGGGTTGAGGGTGAGTAGGAGTTGTTGGATGGGCGGAGGGGCGAAAGTGTGAGCGTTTGCTCAAATAGCACTAGGTGCTCACTTTCGCCCCACGCTCAGGCTGACGGTTCAGTCGGCCTCGACGAGGTTCACACCAGGGCGGCGGTGCCGTTCGGGGTGCTGGTGTACTCGGAGGGGAAGGCGTCGGTGAACAGGTCGGCCGCGCCGAAGTCGGTGGGGACCAGGCCCATCAGCTTGCCGAGGGCGTCGTTGTTGCCGAACGGGTCGTCGAACATGTCGTTGACGTAGCCGCTGGCGCGGGCCAGGATGGCATCGATCGTCTTGGTGGAGACAGCGATCTCGACCTCACGGATGAGCACGTCCTTGTTGGAACGGCTCGAGGTGGCGAGGTTGTGACGCTGGGCTGCGATCTCGGTGCCGGTGAGGGCGTCGAAGTCCTTGCACCTGGCGTCCGCGGGCTTCGCGATGGTCAGGGTGCGGTCGTCCGCGTCGTAGCTGACGCAGATGGCGTCGTGCCACGCGATCAGGCTTCCGAAGCACTCGGCGGGAACGTCGGCGGAGTCGATGCCACGGATGACGAGCTCGACGTCGCTTGCGGCGTTGGCGTTCTGGGAGAACACCGAAATGCGAAGCGTAGCGTTCATGCTGACAACTCCTACTCGATTGTTGTGCAGTGCTAAGCACAGCACAGGAACAAAGGCCCAATTGGGTCTCATAAATCTGATTATAACATAAAAGCTATTAATTATCAATATATTTGGCGTCATTGCCTAGTGGCCTTAACGGAGGCCAAAACGCTATATAGAGCTACTTATCCACAGAAATTTGCATAATCTTTGACTTGGCTAGACAAACATGGTAGTTTTAGGAGTAAGTGTATCAAAACAAACACTACTGAGAGACTAGAGAGAAACAATGGCAGACGTACCAGAGAAACAAATCAAACGGCTCCGAGCACTCATCCAAGAAGCTGAGACAAATCTCGCAGCTGCGAATGAGCTTCTTATTAGTTTGGTTGGTGACGACGAAAAAGTTGCACCAGTAGTACAAAACGACAATCTAGGTAAGGTTATCGAAGGTGTTTTCGATGGCCAAAATATGGTTGGCTCCGACGGCAAAATGTATCCAGTTCCTGCTAACTATGCAAGCAAGTCTAAGCTTGTTCAGGGTGATATCCTTAAGCTCACCATCGCTGATGATGGCGCATTCCTCTACAAGCAAATCGGTCCAGTGCCGCGCAAGCAGGTAGTAGGACAGCTTAAGCTCGAAAATGGTCACTACTTTGTAGAAGTTGGCGAAAAAGAATACCGTGTATTGCTTGCCAGCGTTACCTACTTTAAAGCTAAGCCAGGCGACCAGGTTAGTGTTAACGTCCCAGAAGACGACAGCACTACCGAGTGGGCCGCACTCGAAGCTGCTCTGTAGCACAACTCTTTTAATCTGAACTTTCTAACCTTTCGGAGGTGTATTTATTATGGCGCAATTGCCGAACAAGCCGAGTATGGCTGATTATCAAACGTACATCGATGAGATCTGTAAGGAGCGTGGCTGGGACAGCCGCAATGCACTCGAGAAAATGCTCTTTCTCACAGAAGAAGTTGGCGAAGTCGCCAAATCTGTCCGCAAAGAAATGGGCTATGACGGCAAAAAGCCTGAGAACATAGATCATCTTGCAGAAGAGCTCGTAGACGTCTTTAACTACATTGTTGATCTAGCCAATATGTTCGACATCGACCTTGAGCAAGCTTTTAGAGCCAAGTGGGATAAGAATGCCACACGTACCTGGAATTCAAGTACGGCAGCATAAGTCGACTTAAGCAAAGTGCCTCGCTAGGGGCGCTTTTTAGTACGGCAGGACAGCCCTTTGCTATGCAGGCTTGCGAACTTTACAACGAATATTGTGCGACAAAAGTATGCCGTAAAGCGTATACTATAGACAAATGGGGCAGGCATTATATCGAACATACCGTTCTAAAAAACTGTCCGAGATAGTCGGACAGGAGCATATTACCCAAGCGCTTACAAATGCGCTCAAAAAGGGTTCTATTAGCCATGCCTATCTTTTTACGGGACCACGAGGTACAGGCAAAACAAGTATTGCTCGTATTTTGGCACATGAAATCAACGAACTACCATACGACGACGATAGCATGCACCTAGATATTATCGAGATTGACGCTGCCAGTAACCGTCGTATTGACGAGATTCGCGACCTCCGCGACAAGGTGCACATTGCGCCAAGTAGTGCCAAGTACAAGGTCTATATTATTGACGAAGTTCATATGTTGACCCGCGAAGCCTTTAACGCGCTGCTTAAAACCCTCGAGGAACCGCCAGCTCATGTTGTCTTTATTTTGGCAACAACAGAGGTACACAAACTCCCTGAGACTATTATTAGCCGTACACAACGCTATGCTTTTAAGCCAATTGATCTCGACAAGGTTGCCAAACACCTCAAGCACATTGCCAAGCAAGAAAAGTTAAGCATCGACGATGAAGCACTCGCCCTTGTGGCCGCGTATGGTGAAGGTAGCTTTCGCGATAGCATCAGCCTCTTGGACCAAACGCGTTCTATTGGCCGCAAAGTAACCGCTGCCGATGTTGAGTCTATATTGGGCATTGCGCCACAGACACTTATTCAGAGTCTTATTACAGGCATTGTAAATCGTGATCCAGCAACTGCTGTACAGACGCTTACGACGCTTTGCAACCAGGGTAGCGATCCCGCGCAAATTGCCAAACAGTTAGCCATTACCTTGCGTGAAGCCGCACTCAATCGTACTATTCCGCTACCACATCAGCAGTTTATTGATCTGTTAACAAAGCTTATTGAGGTGCCTGCGTCGCCAGATCCACGCACATATCTGGAGGTTATATTACTCGATGCTGCCCTCGACAACAGCGTCGCAGTAACACAGCCAGCACAACCTGTAGCGCCCGTTACAACCACAGCACCACCACAGATAGCACCGACACCTCCAAAAGGTTCGAGCCCTGTCTCTCCCGCCAAAAAACACGCTCAAGAGGCCCAGAGTCCAACTCCCACATCTTCTGCCAAGGCAAAAGTTGCAGCAACAGAAGTCAAAGAGCCACAACCAGATCCAGTGCCAAACCCCGAGCCAGTAGTAGCGCCGGCCCCAGACCCAAAACCAGAACATCAAGTGCCTGTTACAAATGAGTCCGATACCGACCAACCAGTTGGTGATGCTGTGCTAGATGCAGCCTCATGGACTCAGGCGCTGGCCGTGATTCGCAAGAAATCAAGCACCTTGGGAAGTTTTGTTAAAAGTGCCGAGGCTACCTTCTCGCCAGGCCAGGTAAAACTGTTGTTTGGCAACGCCTTCTTTCAGAAGAGTGCTAATGATGCCAAAAACAAGCAAATTATTGCGCAAGCCATTGAGGGTATAACGGGTGAAACCGTCCAAATTGTTTGCGAATTAGGCGAGCCGAAGCCTGCCGGACCACCTATGCCTCCGGAAGATGGCGAAATATCTCACACCGTCTCATCAACAGGAGTAAGCGAGCCACCCGAAGGCTACGAAGACGAGGACTACTATACGCGCCAAGCTGACGAAGAAGCTGCAAAAAACCCGGTTTCAGCCATAAGCAATATTTTTGGCGGCGGGGAACTGCTAGAATCATAAGACAAAATGGATCACGGGAAATCTAACACTCATCAGCAGCCACAAAACCTCGAAGCTGAGGCTAGTTTGCTTGGTGCCGTACTCATTGATAGCGACGCGCTTGTAAAGATTGCCGACGTAATCGTCATTAGTGACTTTTTTGATACGCGCCACCAGCGCATTTACGAGGCAATTACCCAATTGTACGAAAAGCGCAGCCCAATTGACGTACTTACACTCGCCGACCAGCTCAAGGGTAACGGCTTTTTGGAGATGATTGGCGGACCATCGTATCTTACAGAACTAACCAACTTCGTGCCGACTGCAGCACACGTTGAACAATACGCCGAAATTGTCGCCCAAAAAGCTGTTCGTCGTCGCCTTATTAAAACCAGTAGGGAGTTAACCGACCTCGGTTACGACGAATCTAAGGCCATTAAAGAACTTATCGAAGAAGCCGAAGCTAACCTTTTTGAGGTGAGCCAACAGCACGTTAAACAGAGCATTACTAGCATCGAAGACGTGCTGGCTGACAGTTTTGAGCGCTTTGACGATCTTCACAAAGACAAGAATAAGGTTCGCGGTATTCCGACCGGATTCCGTGATATGGATGATATTTTGGCTGGTTTGCAACGCTCCGACCTGTTTATTTTGGCAGCTCGTCCATCTATGGGTAAAACCGCTTTCTCTTTGAGTTTGGCGCATAACGTTGCGGTTCAAGCTAAGGAGCCTGTGCTGATTTTTAGTCTAGAAATGAGTAAGGAGCAGCTAGTAGACCGTTTACTGGCCATGGAGTCTGGCGTTGACGCCTGGGCGCTGCGTACCGGTAACCTCACTGATACCGACTTCGAAAAACTCGGTTTGGCTATGGGTACACTCTCGGAAGCTAAAATTTATATCGATGACACACCGGGTCTAACCGTGAGTGATCTCCGCACCAAGGCTCGTCGTGAATCACACAAGCAACAGCTTGGCTTGATTATCGTCGACTACTTGCAGCTTATGAGCGGTGGTAGCAAATTTAGCAGTGGTGACAACCGCGTAAACGAAATCTCTGAAATTTCGCGTGGCCTTAAGGCAATCGCGCGTGAGCTTAATGTTCCACTGATCGCGCTATCACAGCTGAGTCGTTCAGTCGAAAGCCGTAAACCACAAATTCCACAGTTGGCCGACCTTCGTGAATCGGGATCTATCGAGCAGGATGCCGACGTTGTAGCCTTTATTTACCGCGAAGATTATTACAATCCCGAGAGTGATCGCAAGAGCATTATGGACATCCTCATTAAGAAGCATCGTAACGGTGCGACCGGTGGTATTGAGCTGTTCTTTGATCGCGAGAAACAGCGCATTAGATCACTCGACACAAAACGTGCGCATCCATTCGCCGAATAGCTTCGCGGTGGTATACTTATAACAATATGACAACACAAAATTCTGTTCGACTTCGCCGGGTGTTAACGCGCCACTGGAAGCTTATTAGCGCGTACCTACTTGTTTTTCTTATCACTGGCTCAGCTCTTGTTTGGCAGCTCAAAGACCTTTTGCCAGGCTATAGCAAAAACGAAGTTGCAACCTACAATGCCAGCCTTCATCTACATGATATTTGGACCAATCCGTTAAACGCACCGTATCATCTTGTCGTCCACTTATTAAATTACGTATTTCCGGACAATCTTATTACTGTTCGATTGGCGAGTGCGTTTATTGGTTGGCTTAGTCTGTTGGTTTTTTGCGCGTTGGCGTATCGCTGGTTTGGTGCACGCACCGCATTACTTGGCACACTGTTATTTGGCACATCTGCAACATTTCTGCATACTGCACGACTTGGCGCGCCAACCGCGTGCTTCCTCGGTATTATCGGCTTAGTAGCTTGTGGGGTATGGCTTAGAGAACGCAAAGCGGGCCTAGCTGTCGTTCTAGGTATAATTCTAACGACCGCTTTGCTGTACACGCCAGGTATGGTGTGGTTTATTGCCCTCGGCCTTCTGTGGCAATGGAAATACATCGATAAAGCCTTTAAGCAACACCTTGGTTTTGTAACAATTGGCGCATTGTTCTTTATAGCTGGCTTACTGCCACTCGGCTGGAAATTCTACAAAACTCCGGCACTTATTCGAGACTGGCTCTGTCTGCCAGATAGCTGGTCTATTACCCATATGCTGCACAATCTTATCGACGTACCGTTAGCTATCTTTTTCCGCGGTCAGGTTGATCCAGAGAACTGGCTCGGACGCCTGCCAGTATTAAGCGTTTTTAGCATCGTAGCATTTGTGCTGGGCGCATATGTGTTCTACAAACACTATAAACTGGCGCGGACAAAACTCTTTATCGTTCTAGCACTCTTGGGCTCGGTAGTAATCGCCGTAACCAATGGCGCAACACCGCTCGTTACACTTGTACCATTTGTGTATATGGTCGTTGCCCTGGGTGCTAGCCGCTTTGTCGGTATGTGGCTCGACGTTTTCCCTCGCAATCCAATTGCACGCGGCCTAGGAATTGGACTCTTTAGCGTTGTATTCGGCATTACGTGCTTTTACAATCTGCGGAGCTACTTCGTTGCATGGCCACAGGCAACTGTCACACGCAATCAGTTCCGTGAGCGCCTCTAGACGCTAGATGTAGCATGTGTGGCGCAATCTGATACAATAATAATTACGAGCATTTTTAAAGGAGATTACCAATGAGCCGTTTTGATCAGGCAAAAATGTTGATGCGTGTTAAGAAAATTCAGAAAGAACTTCAGAAGCAAGTTATTGTCGTCGAAAAGGGCGATGGTGCTGTAAAGGTTGAAATTACTGGTGAACAGAAAATTAAGAAGGTTCACATTGACCCCGAATTTGTTGATCTAGATGACATCGGTCAGCTCGAACGCTGGGTTGAAGATGCAGTAAAAGAAGCTATCGCAGAGAGCCAAAAGGTTGCTGCCGAAAAGATGCAGCCTATGATGGGTGCTTTGGGCGACTTGGGCCTCTAGTAGATACATCCATGCAGATCCTACCTCCTGCCTTAACCAACGTTATTGATGCGCTTGGCACACTGCCAGGCGTTGGTCCGCGCACTGCCGAACGTTATGCGTATTATTTGATGCGCAACGACCACAGCAAGTCCAAGTCTTTAGCTGATGCACTAACGCACCTCCACGAGGGCGTTGGCTACTGCAAAAAGACCTTTGCGTTGGTATCGGCAGGTCAGGAGCTGTCTGACCTCTATACAGATCCACGGCGAGACAAAACCGTCGTTGCCGTGGTGGCCGAGCCATTTGACATTGTTGCCCTCGAAAAGACCAACCAGTTTCACGGCACATACCATGTGCTAGGTGGGCTCGTTTCACCAATCGACGGTATAGGCCCAGAGCAATTGCATATTGCTGAGCTCGTTAGTCGCATCGACGAAGATGGTGTCGAAGAGATTATTCTGGCTACTAATGCCAGCGTTGAAGGCGAGTCAACTGCGCTGTATATTCAGCAGCAGATTGGCGACCGCCCGGTAAGCGTTACGCGTCTGGCCCGCGGGCTGCCTATTGGCGTCGATCTCGAGTATGCCGACCAAATTACACTTGGTCGTGCGCTCGAAGGCCGCCAAGCGCTCTAAGCTATTATCGAAAGAAAAACACCCCATGTACGTGGGGTGTTTTTCTGTATGAATGTAGACATTTATGGGCAAATGTGTTATAATATACATATCATGCCTGAGTCATTTCCTCAAGAAGGTCAATGTCCCGTTGACCATAAGGCCATGTTGCGCGAGCTCTGGGATCAGCACCGCGACAGCTACGATATTGGCCGTGAAATATTTGATCCCTTAGGTAAAGAAATCGCCAACCGCCTTGAAGAAGATATAGCAGCAGAGCCTGAAACCTTTCGTAAGCAGTCGGAGAACTATGCACTTTCTTTAGAGATACCGCTAGACTTGCCAAAGTGGTTGCCCCCAACCTTATTTATGGGGTCGGAGACTAATGAGCTACCCGCAAACGCGGAAGAAGCCGAAAGGCTAGCCGACGAATACTTTGAATATTCAGAATCACTCCTGAAGGACGTACATGGTATCCATCCAACTGGACCATATAGCCGTGAAAAAGTGCGCGAGACGTTAGCCGAAGCTGCGCTTGGTCGTATCACCCTAAATCAATCTACCTGGCAAGCTTATGAGGCAGCTTATGAACTTGAAGCTGCGCGCGGAACCTATTTACTCGGTTTTCAGTCTGACAATCGTCACGGCAACATAGACAGTTTTAACCGCCGCTTTGATCCCAATCTACTGCCCGAAATGAAACAGGCAGAAACATACGTCTACGGCAGCGCTGCAGTAACATACTGGAATAAGCAAACCGGAAACAGCATAGGCACAGTCATGATGCCAGTTGGCGAGTACGGCAGCGAATTTGCTGGAAAACTTGTGCGCCTTACTACACTCACTATGGATTATTCTGCCAACAACTTCTTGGAAGAGGCCAGGGCAGCCGTAGACAACGAAGATCGCGAAGATTATATCCTCAATCACTCAGCACGAGGACCATATATTGGCAGCACTCATGGTGCAGCCGAGAGCGCGTTGGCAACTGTAGCCGAAGGCACTCTTTCTATTGGACAAACTCTAGGACTGCTGACAGCTGAGAAGGTTCCTGGCTATGAGACTGGAGAGGAGCTAATCGCCGCAATCTTTGACCAAGGAATTGTACGTGACGTCACCAGACTCTTATCGCTTGGACTTATCGGCCCGCTTAATCTTAGTGGAAATCACTTCCCAGGATTTCTCCAAAGTGACGCCAGTGGTAAACTCTCGCTTGATCCAGGCATTAAGCAAACGCTTGAAACATTACAAGCAGAATGGATTAGGCTGGTATACACCAATTGGCAGCAAACGCCAGAAAATGGGCGCAATGCAAACGGCGGCTACGGCCTCGTTTGCCCAGCAAATACGCCACGCGGCGCGATTGCCAGCATGTCGCATGCAATGGCAAAACTTATGCCTCTAGTGAGTAGCCGAGAAGGTGCAAAAGCCTATGCGCCATGGCGCATGCCGGGCCACCGTTTTAGTTTCTAGCGTAACTTCGGTATAATGTTCGGTAATGACTACATATCCTGAGGCCGAAAAAATTAAAGAGCTCGTGGCCAATGCTGAGCGTATTTTAATTGTGCAGGCTGACAACCCTGATGGTGATTCACTCGGAAGCGCTTTGGCGCTGGAACATATCCTTGGCGACCTCGGCAAGAAAACCTATCTGTACTGTGGCTCTGATGTTCCAAGTTACTTGACCTATCTGTCGGGTTGGGACCGGGTTAACAAAGATCTGCCATCTCAGTTTGATCTGAGCATTATTGTTGATACCAGTGCTGACAGTCTCCTGGGTAATCTCAACGCAAAAGGCCAACGCGGCTGGCTAGCGTCCAAACCATGTATTATTATCGATCACCACGATGTTACGGCAACCATCGACTACGCAGAAGTTGTCTGCAATCACAAAGCTGTTGCCACTGGCGAAGTCATTTACGAACTCGCCCAGCAGCTCGACTGGCCAATCAATCTCGAAGCCAAAAACATGGTTACAATTGCAATTATGGCCGACAGTCTCGGTCTCATGACCGAGGCAACGAGTGCGCGCAGCATTGCTATTATTAGTGAGCTCGTCGCTGGTGGCGTTAAGCTGGCCGAACTCGAAGAGCGACGACGCACCATGATGCGCAAATCGCCAGATCTAACTTATTACAAGGGACGTTTACTAGAACGCATCGAGTATTTTGCAGACGACCGTGTTGCTACCGTTACCATTCCATGGGACGAAATTCAGGAGTACAGCCCACACTACAATCCTTCTATGCTCGTTATGGAAGACATGCGCCTAACAACCAACACATGCATTGCCATTGCCTTCAAACTGTACAGCGATGGTCACGTGACTGCCAAAATGCGCGCCAACCTTGGCTCACCAATTGCTGGTAAACTTGCCGAGCACTTTGGTGGTGGTGGCCATGCCTACTCAAGTGGATTCAAGACCACTAAAGGTCGCCCGTTCAACGAGATTAAATCAGAGTGTATCGCGTACGCTACGCAACTTCTCGATAACCTAGAACAGGAACCAACCAATGAAACTCTACAACACACTGACGCGTAAGCTCGAAGAGCTTACCTCACTTGACGGCAAAAACATTCGCATTTATTCGTGCGGTCCGACTGTCTACGACCACGCACATATCGGCAACCTGAGCGCATATGTCTACTCTGATACGCTGCAGCGTGCTATTTCTTTGACCGGACACACCGCGCAGCGTGCAATGAATTATACCGACGTCGATGACAAAACCATCCGCCGCAGTCGCGAGCAATTTCCAGATGCCGACCCACGTGTTGCGCTCAAGTTGCTTACCGACAAGTACATCGCTATTTTCCTAGAAGATATGCAGCGCATTGGCAACGATACTGAACACGTTAGCTTTATTCGAGCAACCGACCCACAAACCATGAAAGGCATGCAAGACCTTATTACTGCACTGCACGACAAGGGTTTTGCCTATGTAGCCGACGACGGCGTCTATTTCTCAATTGATGCCTATCGTAAGAGTGGCAAAACATACGGCCAACTATCCGAAATTACCGCCGCTGATACTTCTGAGGCACGCATACAAAATGATGAATATGACAAAGAGTCAGTTCACGATTTTGCACTATGGAAGACGCAAAAAGATGGTGAGCCGGCATGGGAGTTTACACTTGACGGGCACGACCTTAAGGGCCGTCCCGGTTGGCACATCGAGTGTTCTGTCATGAGTCGCCAGGCGTTAGGGCAGCCGTTCGATATTCATACTGGTGGCGTGGACCACATATTTCCGCACCACGAAAACGAAATTGCACAGAGTACCGCACTCGAGGAAAATCCCGTCATGGCCACACTGTTCGTACACAGCGAACATCTACTAGTAGATGGCCGAAAAATGGCAAAGTCTGCGCAGAATTTCTACACGTTGAGTGACATTGAGGCTAAGGGATTCGACCCGTTAGCGTTCCGTATCAAAGTACTGCAGTCACATTATCGCAACTCCGCCAATTTTACCTGGGATAGTTTGGAAGCCGCGCAGAACTTACTAACCAATCTGCGCGCTTGGGCTGATCTCAAACACCAGCCACATGCTGCCGCCGCTCCAGATGCTCACGTTGACGAATCGTACGCAGCTGCGCTCAAGAAAGTTATGGAAGCTATTAATGATGACCTCAATACTTCTGTAGCGCTCGCTGAGTTTGCAACGCTTGCCAATCAGGCAGAGACTGTTGGCGTTGACCGTGATAAGATTCAGAATTTACTTAACATTGTTGACAGACTTTTTGGATTGCAACTTGCCAATCGCCCAACTATTAACGATACACAGAAGCACATGATCGCCGATCGCCAAGCCGCACGTGATGCTAAAGATTGGGCAACGTCGGACAAGCTACGCGACCAACTCAAAGACCAGGGCATAACGGTACGCGATACCGCTAACGGCCCCATTTGGTCACGCATATAAAATAAAACTCCGACTGATAGCTCAAGCATTGAACGATCGGTTGGAGGAACAAGCAGACAGCACAAATACAGAGGAGAAGATGCGGGCAATGGCCGGCAGTCTTGATACTCTGTACCGTACTGCTGCTTGTTCGCTGCGCACCTAGCTCATATGGGGAGGAAGCTGGTAGCCATTCTCGGCCATGACGTACTCGTTGAGCCAGGACTCGTAGTCCTTGATGTACACCTTCAGCCGTCCGCCGATGTACTCCGCTGCCACGTTGGCCAGCAGAATCATGGCTTCGGTGATGTGGCGCAGGTCGCTCCACCGCTCATCCGTCTGAGTGACGGCCAGGTGGGTGTAGACGAAGTCCTCGCGGACGAGGAAGAAGTCACTGCGCTGTTCGGGTGTCCAGTCCTTGGTTGACGGTGATGTGAAAGGGTCTCCGAGGATCTGTGCGAACGAGAAGCCCTGGGCTTCCTGCTGCTTGCGCTCGAGCACGGGCTCGATGAGCTCGTGACCTCCACTGTAGGCGTGAAACTGTGTCTGCCAGTAGCCGCTGCGCAGTGTCAGGAGGTACAGTGCCGTCAGCGGTGCGCCGAAGCCTCGCTTGAGATAGCGGTCGACCGCGTCATCCAGCTTGTCCTCCTCGCTGTCGAAGCAGAAGGGCGGGATGTAGGTGAGCAGCTCGTACAGCCATGACGCCATCACGCCGATCACGCCATCAGCGCAGACGAGGTATCGGCTCAGCTTGCGCATGAGCTCACCGAAGCTGACCCGCTCGCTGTCGTGGTACTCGCTTCCGAGCATCAGACTCTCGATGCTGGCGATATCCAGCTCCGTCAAGCGTGCATACGACAGGGCGGATACAGCGTCCTCGCACGACCACTCCAGACGAGATTCGTCTTGTGGTGCGCCCCAGCTGAAGTTTGACGCTCGCGAGATCACACGTACGTACGGCACACCCTGAGGCGGCAACGGATACAAAATGCCAGTCATGGCATCAACTCCTGTGTGTTGTCTGCTTGTTCATGTTCTGAGGATTTCCTCAAAGCATATTCTATAATATTATTGCATTATTTGCTATCCACCTAGATCCTCAACACGTTAAGTATCTAGGTGGAGATACAAGCAGACAAGGCGAGGGAAAGTGGCAGGAGCCACAATCTATGTTGTAGCCCAAGTCTGCTTGCACCTCCCGGCGAATAACGCCATCATTGTTCGAGTTTAGTCGAGGGCGTCCTCCCATGCGTCGTAGTCGGTCAAGAAGTCGTTGAGCGGCGGGATGACAATCGCGACAACGCGAGTCATTGTTTCGAGCTGCGCGATGAGCTGCCGTCCGCCGAAGTACGGAGCGAACTTACTCAGCTCATGCTTGCGTGCCACGAAGTCGGACTCGTCCCACTTCCGAGAGGAAGGGTCGAAGAACAGCGTGACCGGGTCGGGATGCAGCGCGTCGATGGCAACCCGTTGGTTGTGAGCCACGTAGAAGCGCTTGGCCCAGAAGTCCGAACGACGTGCGACAACGTAGAACGCCGTCAGGGGTCGGCTGTAGCCGGCCTTGTCGTAGTCGACCGGTGCCCATCGCGGGTCGTATGGCGGCACGAAGCGCGTCAAGTACTCGACCCACTCGATGAACCGCTGCGGACCCAGCTCGCTGATGTTGCCCGGCCGCATGAGCTGGTTGAATGCGCCTTGGATACCAGGCGTAACCCACTGGTGGTGAGTGCCGAGTTCCAGGAGCTCGAAGAGCTCGCGGTCGCGCTCAGTCAGCCTTGCATTGGCCAGGACTGCGTTGGCGAAGATATCCGCCTCGGGCTGACCACCATCCGGAGACACAGAACACCAGTTGATTTCCGGTGCACGGTCGATGAGCGTCCCCATGCCGAAGATCTGCAACACGAATGTCACCTCTCTCGAGTACAGCTTGTCTGCTTGTATGTTGAGGCAAAACCTCAACACCTAATATATAAGATACTTGTATTATCTACAAATAGATTGCTATTTGAGTTCAGCAGTTTCGGGGTGAGTCGTAAGTTCTTCTTCCTCTTCGGCGTCGATGAGGTGTTTGTTGTGCATGTAATCGAGTACCAAGATACGGACGCAGCCAGCAACAGGAATAGCGACAAGACCGCCGAACAATCCACCAAAGTTAACACCGATAATTACAGAGGCGAAAACGAGCAATGGCGACATGTTGGTAGAGTTAGCCTGAACGCGTGGCTGGATAATGTAGTTCTCGATCTGTTGGTACAAAATGTAGTAGCCAAGAATAATAAGCGCGGCTGGGAAAGAGTGGAACAGTGCAACCGTCGTCACAATAATTGCACCAATTGTGTGACCGACCATTGGGATAAGACCACAAATAAAGACCACGACAATCAGCGCCGCCGGGTAACTCACATGTAAAATAAGTAGCGCCGGTAAGAGCATGAGTGCGGCAATTGCCGCCAGAGTTACTTGGCCGTTGACGTAGCCTTTTACGACTTTGTACATGTCGGCGGCCAAAGCCTCAAGACGAGGGTGGTGCTCGCGAGGTACGAAGCGTTCAAACAATTTAAGCCAACGTGGACCTTCTATAAGCATCATGTAGGTAAGTACTAAGATGGTCAAAACAGAGAAAATGCTGCTGCCTACACCCTTAGCGGTATCAAACGCATAGCCCGAAGCGTTTTTGAGGCGATCGGACAATTGGCTCGATAGGTTATCGACCTGTTTCTGTAGGTGGTACTTACGGACAATTTCGCCGATTGGACCATCTTGGCCACGAACTTCTTCGATAAGATGCGGTGCGGCACTAATAAAAGTATTTGTCTGGCGTACCAGCGGAGGAACGATACTTGCCAAAAAGGCTGCCAAAATACCAATAATTACGACGAATGACAGTGCAGTACCGACAACGCGGCTGCCTTTACGTTTGCCAGGTATACGGTTGGATAGCCAGCGCACGGGTGCATTAAGTGCTAGCGACAAGAAGAATGCCGTAAAGATGAGCACCAAAGCATGTGTTGCTTGTTTAACGGCCAAAAGCCCGATGAATGATAGTAGTGTTAGGAGAAGTACGCGAACAACGGTGCGGTTGCTGACAGTTACTTCGACCTTGTGTGTGTTTTTTGAAGAGTGAAAGCCAAACATATTTGTATTATCCTTTAACCTCTACGCTTATGCAATGCTGCCGTATAGACATCAATGACTTTAGTACCAACTTCGGGTGTATCATACTGCCTTACCTCTGATAATTGCCAGGCATGTGCTGCCTTACGTTTATCTGGATTGCGCAGGAGCGTGGCAATAGTGTTTGCCAGGCCAGCCGCGTCCTTGGGGTCAAATAAGGCTTCTGGATGCTTAGCCATAACAGATGAATAGCCGGGATTATTGCCGGCAATAACTGCGCCCCGGGCGGCGGCCATCGCCTCTACCAACACAATACCAAAGCTTTCGCCACCGGTACTGGGGAAGACGGCAATATCAGCCGAGGCCATATATCGCGGCTTATCGGCTTCTTCGATAAAGCCCTTAAACTCGACGATAGATTCGAGATGATTATCAATTACAAATTCCTTGAGCGACTTCTCGAGTGGACCAAAACCACAGATAACTACTTTGTATGCGTGGTCGAAAGTTTCGTGTTTCTGCATATATGCGATAGCCCGCAACAGATGCTGGCAGCCTTTGCGCTCTACCAAACGACCAACAAAAACAATCGTCTGCACGGCTTTATATTCCGGCAACGCCGTAGCACTCATATATGACGATAGTTCAACGGTGTTTGGGACAATCTGGCTCTTGATTGCGAATGTTGCCTGAGCAAATTCTTGCGCAACCGGCGAAACGCTCATAATTTCGTCGAAACGCTTTAAGGAGCGCCTCGTAAGCATACGCAACAGATGGTTTGCGGTGTGCACCATGCGAGAGTGCGGTGCGATATGGAACGTACCCACCACCGCGGTATGATCTGGAGCTTCCTTAATAACGCGGCCAGCCAAAAAAGGGCTGTACGGAAGCTGCACGTGTAACACGTCAAAATCTTCGCGCCTTAGAAGAGTGCGAATAGCCTTCCGCGAAACAGGCAATGGCATCGACATGCGGTTCTGGTTAAAACGCACTTTAACGTTGCGCCCAATGCTATGAATGTCATCCATGTCAGTACGCTTAGTTTGGCCAACAATGTAATGCACATCGTGACCCTGGCTTTTGAGCCAATTGCCGAGCGTTAGAATGTATTGTTGCACACCATCGGGTGTGTCGAGTGAGTCGTCGAGAACAAAACCAACTTTGAGCGGCTTAGTCGTTTCCATGGTTTTTGAGTGCCTGGTCGTAGATTTCTTCGTACTGAGAGACAACATTAGGATAAGAATACTGCTTGATTTCGTCGGCAGCCCAAGCACGCCATAGCTTGCGCAGATCAGGTTCGTTAAGTAGCAGGTGGAGGCGGCGGGCGTATTCGTCGCTATCTTTAGGGTCTACCAAAGAGATGGTGCCGAGGCCTTGCATAACAGATGAATAGCCAGGGTTATCGCCAGCAACAGTTACCAAACCACTGGCCATAGCTTCGAGAAGTACAATACCAAAACTTTCGCCGTACAGAGCTGGTGCCGTAAATAAGTCGGCATCCTTCATGTATTTGAGCTTTTCTTCTTCGGAAATATAGCCCGCAAAGGTTACATTGCGCAGTTTAAGATCGTCGGCAAGCATTTCGAGCTTTTCACGCTCAGGGCCGTCGCCGGCAATTATCAGAGATGTTTCTGGGTCTTTTTCCTGAACCGATGCAAAGGCCTGCAAAAGGTATTTCACGCCCTTGCGACCTTCGAGGCGGCCAACATAGAAAATGGTCTTGTGTTTGCGCTTGTCGGCACGACGGGCAGGCGCTTTGTAGCGGTCAAGGTCGATACCGTTTGGAATAATCGCCACTGGCTGTTCGGTGAGTGTACAGACGTATTCGGCAGCAGCGTCGGACACGGCAGTAAACTTATGAATGTACTTGAGCACCGACTTAGTATAGGGCGTAACCACCTTAACGACGGTGCGGCTCATCATGGTCTTAGGAATATTAGCGTGGAATGTCGCTACATTAACAGTGTTGGAGCGAGTTAAAATCTGGCGGCTCAGCACTGGTACCCATGGCTCGTGGAAATGCAAAATGTCGAAGTTGTGATGTTCGAGCATATTGTCGATGTCGTCGTTGAGGCCGGCAGACACCTGAATAGTCGTGTGAAGCGGAGAGTTAAAATCGGCTGCCGAACCAACAAAAATAATATTCTTGCGCTTTGCGCTTTCGGCATCGTACTCGCGTGGTTGAGGAGTAATAACATACACCTCATGTCCTCGTGAGAGCAATTCTGCCTGGGTGGCAAAAACGATTTCTTGTACGCCGCCACCCTTAGCAACGTTATACGGGCAAACTAGTCCGATTTTCATAATTACGTCCAGTATAGCACGATTTTACTTGTTGCCAGCTTGAGATAGCACCTTTCGGAGCTTGGGCGGCACAAATGGAGCGGCGTCTTTGGCCTCTGCTATCACTGTTGGAGCGTGCTTGGTCATGTTGATTGCCATGCCATGGAAATCGTTGAAAATAATACGCATGTGTTGCTCGACAAGGTTATTGTCAAAGAAGTGGTCATTCTTGACGCCCACATGCCAAACAGGGAGGTCGATCTGGGATTTACAGTTATCGAACTTAAGGAATTGCGTTGTGGTGTACATGTAGGTGCGAACATCGTTATCGCGCCACAGGTCAACTTCGACATCGAGCATCTTGCGATGTTCTTCGGGGCTTAGGTCGGCAAACTTGTGCTTGGCGTTTGGTGTTTTGGCATACACAGCGCGCAAAACTGCCGGGTGTAGTGCAATGCCACGGAACATATTGGCAATAATAGGCAAACCAAAGAAGCCTGCACCTGCACGAAATGCCCAGTAACGGCGCTTACTAAAGGTAAAGTCGTCTTTGTGAGCAAAGCCCACCAAACTTACGAGAATATCGACTTTTTTGGCCAGGTCAGGGAAGCGCTGCAACATACGAGTTACTACTACAAAACCAAATGACATGCCCACGATAGTTACGCGGCGATGCTTGTAGCGCATCTTTACAAATGCAGCCAAATAGTCGGCTAAGTTGTCGATGCTCGGCTTTTTGTCGATCTTATATAGACTATCCATGCCACCAAAACCTGGTAGATCGGGCATAGTAACGGCGCCATAACGGTTGAGAACTTGAGCCAAACCATACCAACGCTCCAAGCTCGAGTGGTGGCCATACACGAGGAGAATCTCGCGGTTACGCCCCTTGGGAGCAGGGAGGTGCATCATACGACCTTGCAGGCCGTTCATATTGAGAGGGAAAATGTATTCAGATGGATCTGGTGGTGTTTTTGCCATTCTTTGAACCTTTTGCCTCCCACCCTGAAAAGGCAATTTTTATTGATATTGCGATACTTTTTACATTGTACCAATTTTCGCACTATTATAGGAGCATGAAAAAGAAACAAATTGCTATTTTTATCATTTTAATTGCCGTTCTTGCTGCTGGATTTTGGTGGGTCAAGCGTGATGACACGCACAAAACAACTTCATCACATACCAAACAGAGCACAACACACCACACCGCTAGTACAGATACAAGTGCCCCAGCTGGCTTTGACAAGAGCAAATATTCGTTAACCGATCCGACCAGCATTTGGGTTATCGCCAACAAACAGCGACCGCTCAACCCTAAGACATATGCACCGAGCGATCTTGTCGTGCCAACCATTCCATTGCGCAGCAACATTACAAGCACCGAAAAGCAAGTGCGTCAGCCAATGGCAGCAGCGCTCGAAACCATGGTTGCAGCTGCTAAAACTGAGGGCATAGGTTTGAACTTGCAGAGTGGCTACCGTTCGTACAGCTTCCAAGTGAGTCTCTACAACCGGTACGTACAGCAACAAGGCAAAGCTGTGGCAGATACCCAGAGTGCTCGACCAGGATACAGCGAACACCAAACAGGCTTAGCAGCCGACCTTGGCAGTGTTAGTCACCCCGAATGTGACGTCGAGGAATGCTTTGGCACAACCCCAGAGGGCAAATGGCTGGCTGCCAACGCATATAAGTATGGGTTTATCATTCGCTATCCTCAGGGATTACAAAACGTTACCGGCTATATATATGAGCCATGGCACATTCGCTACATTGGCGTCGACTTAGCAACCGAAATGCACAATACCGGCGTCCTAACACTCGAGGATTTCTTTGGTACCGGCGCTGCTGCCAACTACTAAAAACAGATACAGGCAGACATGGGCGTAGCAATTTCCAAATAATGTTGCATTATATACAATTTGGGAGTATCATACGCCCAGTCTCGACCAAAAGTCGATGACGTACATAGTTAGATAAGCAGACAAACATACGAGGCGAGCTGATGGCACAGCACTGCTGCCGGATCATCATCCCGTCTCGTGTATTCGGATAATACAGCCGCAAAATGCGGAGAGACGCATGCAGAATGGAGACCCAGGCAAATGAATTCCTGGTGTTTCGGCGTTGCCGTAGTGCTTGCATTAGCAGGCCTGCCGATCGGGTTCCGACACGCCATGTTCGTCAAAAAGGGCAAGTTTGCCGAGATCGAGGGCTCCAGCTGGAGTTCCGAGGGCCTCATGTGCGTACTGTTCCTTGCCGCGATCATGGTGTACCTGACCAGCGCCAACGACCCCCAGAACCTGATAGGGGTCTCGCTCCTGGTGTTCACCTTCGTGTACATGGTGTTCGCGACGATCTTCGTCACTGGCACCGAACGGTGCAAGGACGGCCACGAGCGAAGCTGCAACTGCAACACCGACCTTACCCCGCATCCCAAGACTGGCTGGCTGTTGCTCGTCGTCCTGATGATTCGGTACGTCACCCTTGTGGGCCTGCTCGTTGCGAGCGTACTGTGACCACACGGTGACCGCCAGACTCGGCGACATACCATTGGATATAAGCAGTTGCGTGATACAGGGCGTTTTTATGTCTAGATGTCGGCACCGCCGTCTCTTTCCACACTCCCTGTGTTATTCTGTCTGCTTATCTCCAACCACCCGCAGGTTGCATGCCGGGTAGGGCAGTCTTTTGCAAAATTTACTAGAAAATGTTATTGTATACTTTGTCCAACACTGTTTGGATACCTTAACAAGTAGCCAGACGGTGTGAGTAATGTGCGCAATATATAGTGCGTAGATTTCTCGCACCGTGTGAGAGAACCACAGCCCTTGGAGTAGCACATGCAACCTCCCATCGAGCACATGTTCGGCCCGCACCAGAATGGTGTGCAGTACGCCGGTATCAGCCTCTACGACTTGCTCGTCGAGCTGCACGCCAACTGGAGTCTCGCCTCGCGCGAGGAGCTGACCGGCTCACTGCGCAGCCTGTTGAACACCCCGCAACTCACGACCTTCCGGTACCTGGAAGAAGCCACGCTCGACGAAGACGCACGACGTCGCATCAGCCGACTCGGCGTCTACCTGCCGTTCCTCAAGGACGTCGACGAGCACCTGACCCAGGCACAGATCGAAGGCCTCCGTCTGTCGCTGCCGTTCCACAGTACCTACAAGTACGAAGGACACGAGCTCAGCCTCACCAAAGCACAGCATGACTTCCCCCAGTGGGCAGCGATCGCCGCGCTCTACGAGCTGCTGCTTCGTTCGACCTACTGGCAGGAACGTGGAGAGACCACGGTCGGCATGCCGTACAGCCCCAGCTGGCTGGCGCTGCTACACCACGGTCGGATCAACCGAGGCCTCGCCATCGTCCAGTTCAAAGCCTTCAGCAAAGAGCTCGAGGTCGCCGGCAAGAGCAAGTTCGCGTTCCATCCGCTGGATGTCATGGCGCGACTGTTCGACCCCGACTACTTCGAGAACCTTCTCGAAGCCGAACTGGCAAGCCTGACACCCTGCGACGTGACGTATCAACACCTGATTCACTGATCACGTCGCACCACGACGGGTGAACATGAGTAGCCGGAAACCGGAAAATCGCCGGCTTCCGCCGCGCATTCTCTCCGTTTATATCTGGCTACTTGTGTTTCACCCCTTCGCAAAAGTGCCGCGATAAAGATGAAGCACAGCTTACTTATTGAATAAACCGCCATTATACGGTAAAATCTATCTGTTACGTCGCATATATTGTGGCCGCTGATAACGTAGTGGGACGTCGCCAAGTGGTAAGGCACCTGGTTTTGGTCCAGGCATTCGGGGGTTCGAATCCCTCCGTCCCAGCCA
>CAZZHV010000018.1:0-22628 GCA_964654135.1 uncultured Candidatus Saccharibacteria bacterium | reverse complement strand
TGAATATAAGCGAAATTGCCGGCGGCAGTTTCGCAGTCAAACAGTATCGAGTCCCAAGTAGAAAAAAACGAGTCCCTGTAGTCTTATCTGTGAAAACACATCCCGCTTTTGCCAACTCTTTACAAGTGTGATATAATGTACATCTATGTTACATAGAATGAGCCAAATAACCATTGCGCCAGTTCGGTCCTCAGACGAGGGCCTGTTTCGGTTGGCCACTCTTTCTTAATATCACAAAATAGCCTCTTGCTATCCAGCTGCCAGCCGAAGAGCTGGTTTTTTATTTGCAAGGTTATTTTTCGTGAAACATCGTAACAAGCGACACAACCGTCGCGATATTTTTGAATATGAACACAACACACAAACATACAAAGAAAAAGAATGGAAACGCGAGCATGACGCAGGTGGTTTCCGCTGCTCACACTGTAAAACGTGGGTGGTAATCAACGACTACATTGGTACAAGCAATCGCAATCACTGTAATTATTGCCTTTGGTCAAAACACGTCGACGAGGAGAAGGGCG
This sequence comes from uncultured Candidatus Saccharibacteria bacterium, assembly GCA_964654135.1. Taxonomy (GTDB): domain Bacteria; phylum Patescibacteriota; class Saccharimonadia; order Saccharimonadales; family UBA4665; genus CAMLQK01. Next base: position 22,104 of record CAZZHV010000018.1, on the reverse strand, counting down.
ATCGTAAGGCTGTTTGCCATAATGGCATGAAACCGATCGCGCTCACCTTTAAGCATGAAGGCTACGGCAAGCAGGGCGAACTTATGTTGGTGCACCAGTGCCAAGGTCTAGATTGCAAGAAGATATCTATTAATCGTATTGCACGAGATGACGGTAATAACCAGGTGTTGGACATTTTTGAACTATCAAAACAACTGTCGAAGCAACAAATCTTTGACGAAACGGGTATTACAATCTTGGTGCATACTGACGAAGCAGAAATTCATAGACAGCTGTTTGGGGCATAAAAAATACACCTACTTACGGGTGCATATATGACAATCTTAAAAAGGAATGGCAAGCAGAATCAGAGGGGGGACTAGGCAAAAGCCTAAACCGGAGACCCGACTGACCTGCTTGCCATACCTTATGCCCTTTATGGGGCCATGCTGGGACGCTTAGAAGCGTCTTGGCGGGTCAGTAGCCCAGAGTGAGCCAACGCCACGACTTGTTGACACTGCCGCGCCAGGTGAGGGCCTTGATGGCCGAACGGGGCTGCAGCTTGATGTGCCTGAGGTAGGGACGGAGCTCGTCGAGGATGGCGCGGTGTTCCCACAGCTGAGCGTAGGTCAGGTCGCTCGACGAGATGTCGGGCAGGCTGTCGATCAGGTTGTGGATGTGTTCGCGTACCTCGCTCATGGTCATGCCGGTGGCGTGCTTGAGGTGGTACGTGCGGACGTTGCCGATGGAGGCGAACATGCGCTGGGCGATGAGCTCGGCGTTGCCGCGCTTGTTGGTGCGCTTGTTGCGCTGCTGCAACCAGACGATGAGCCGGTCGAAGTAGTCGAGGTGCACCGGCGCGCTGCCGCTGAGCGTCTGACTGAACGGCATGACGATGTCGCTGTAGCCGAGGCCGCGCTCGTAGGTTTCCGTCGCCGGGTTCTGGCCGATGAGCGTGTGCGGGGCGTTCGCTTCTGACATGTAGATCTGTTTCCTTTCGGATTGGTCATACAGAGAGACGAATACTTCGCTACCAGCGGATGCCAGGAGCGAATGACTCGTTGAAGCTATGCCACAACTTTTCCAGTGCCCAGCGCTCACCCTTGCCGACAGCCCTGATGCGCATGTCAAGCTCCGGGGGTTTGTGCAGGCTCGGGGCAAGCGGGGTTAGCTCTTTGATCGCCGGGTAGGCGCGGACCATGGCTTCTTTGTTCGGCCATTCTTCGGTCGGCAGGTCGCGAGTCACGGCGCTGACGAACATCATGGCGTCGCTGAAGGTGTATCGTGACCCGAGGGGCGTATCAATGAGCGCCTCGTACTTTGCCTTGGCCATTATCGCCATGAGCGTGTTGCTCCGAAGCGTACGGATGAGCCCAGCGATGTACATGTACATCCTGATCTCAGCGTCGTCTCGGAACTGTTCACACCAGGTTGCCGGCGGAGGGGACTGCTCACTTCCTGTGGTTTCTTTCACAATGGGGTCTCCATGTGTCTGATTCTGCTTGTGGATGTGCTCGTTGAGCAAAAGTTCTGCCCTAAGCGCATATATTATACCATACTTCTATTAAATTTTCAATATTGTGTGAAGCGTTAGCTGTTTCTATACTTCAGTTTACACACGTAGATTACTCAAGGGTTATAGATTATAAGAACATGATAGATGCATTTGAAAGTCCGCTCTCTCCTGACGAGCGGTACGGGGATTTATTATCAGTAGTTCAGGAGCGGCGCGTGTTCCCAGATGGTATGGATTTTGTCAGAATGCGCCCGCTATCCCCCGATGAACGTATTAATGCTGAGTTCGCTGAACTTGCCTATGATGATCCGGCGTTGCTTGGTGATTTTGTGGTTAGGCATTTTGAGCCGTTAGTGCCACTTACGTCACGGTATCGACAACAGCAACGTACACTCGATGAACATATTCGTTACATGTTAACCGATGTACTGGTTTGCCACGAACCTAATGCTACGGCTCCCTATATTGCTGTGCCACATCGCTTTGTGACCCCTGATGATGTTCGGTTCGGAAACGTGAAGTTTAACTGGGACGATGACCCCACCGTTGATGGAGTTTTGGCGCTTGATGACTATGATCTTGCCGAAGATATTGTAAAGAACAAGGCATATCTTCGTGACGTATTTGGCTTTGAGCCAAACGGTACGCTTACATGCTTTTTGCGGCGTGGACAGCCACTGGTATTTGCCAACACCGTATCAATGCTCGGCGAGGCCTATCTTGCGCGGGGCGGCGCAGTGACCGATCCTGAGTACCCACCAATTAAGTATCTGCCTCAGATGGTAAAAGAAATGCAGTGGTGGGAGCGTGGAATTACATATCTTGAGCAGCACTCAAATGAGGTCGCAAATGAGCATGTTGTTAGGATGCCCGAAGGGTACATGTTCCGATATTTCAATCTTAAGGCCGTGCCACGTCCTGAGTCATATTGGCAAGATGTCGAGACTGCCAAGCTAGCTCAGCATTACGACAAATTTGTCGATATTGGCAAAATTTATACCGATCTAGGCGCCGCTGCCGAATCTGGTTTTGACTTTAGTGCGGAACGCTGGTGTGTAGATGGTCGAAATATGCACACTATTCGGACGACCAATATTTTACCTGTCGACCATAACTCACTTGTTGTTGAAACCAAGAAAAAAATCGCAGAAGCTTACGAGCTCTCAATGTTGGTTCCTGGCAAGAGTCGGGAATATAAGGAAATGGCTCGTCACGAGGCCCGGCGATACCGTGCAGAAGCCAAGCAGCTATCAAAGATGATCAATAAGTATTGCTGGAATGAAGCTACTGGCATGTATCATGATTACGATTTCGTGAAACACTATCGAGATAACACGCCTATTCGCGCTAACCAGACTACCGCCCAGAGCTTGGCGAGCGTTTTTCCTCTGTTAGCAGGCGTGGCAAACCAGGGGCGAGCAGATTCTGTCGCGTCTCGTTTGAAGCATGACTTTTTGCTGCAGGGTGGCCTTGCAACGACACTTAGCAATACCGAACAACAATGGGATGGTGACATGTCATGGCCTATCCTTAACCGCAAAGCCCAAAAAGCACTCGAGAAATATGGTCATGCCGACCTCGCCGGCTTAATCCGCGGCCGTTTTGTGGCTGCAACGAGCAAAATCTACAATGAGACCGGTAAGGTTTACGAGAAAATTAATGCTCGTACAGTTACTAAGGGAACGGCTGGAGAATATGATGTAACTGGCGATTTTGCCATGTCCTTAGGAGTTGTGGCGGCAATGCGCAAGGAGATTTTTGCTGAGCGAGACCTGCTCACGACAGATAACGGACGTGGGCAGTCACGTCGTCGTTTTAGACTGGCGCTCGTAGCAGCAGCTTTGGCTTTTGAGGGTGGACTATGTCCGTAACCATTTCTTATACAGGTGGTTTACACTGATAGCCATTTGGCTTATGCTTTAAGTAATGAAAAAGCCTGTTCTCCATCTCCATAATGTTTCTAAAAACTTTGGCAGTCACGTAGCAGTTCACTCGCTTAATCTGGACATTATAGAAGGAGAGGTATTCGGTTTCTTGGGCCCGAATGGTGCAGGTAAGAGCACAACTATCCGCATGCTCCTTGGACAGATGTCGCCACACGACGGCACTATCACAATTTTTGGACACGACGCTATTAAATCGCGTTTGGAAATTCACAAGCGTATTGGCTATTTGAGTGGTGACATGATGCTTGACATGCAGCTGACCGGTAAGCAGTTCCTCAAATACATGGCTCGTCTGCATGGTGGCGTAAAATGGTACAAAATTGCCGAACTTGCGCACCGACTTGATGCCGACCTTGACAAGAAACTGGCTAATTTGAGCCGTGGTAATCGACAGAAGATTGCTCTTATATCGGCGGTTATGCATGAGCCAGATATGCTTATTTTGGATGAGCCAACGAGCGGTTTTGACCCGCTTATTCAGGCAGAATTTAACAAAATTATTCTTGATTTTAAAAAACAGGGCAAAACAGTATTTATTTCATCACATATTTTGTCAGAAGTGCGGCATCTATGTGACCGTGTTGGTTTTATTCGCGAAGGCAAGCTGATCAAGGTGGGTGACATGGAAGAGCTCGCTAAAGCGGCGCTCAAACAAGTTCGAGTTATTTTTGAAGATGAAAAAGACATTGTGCATATTCGAGCTTTGCGCGGTGTGCACCACGAGACGGTGGACGGCAATCGTGTATCTTTTCAGTTTGGCGGTGCGATGCACGAGCTTATTCAGAAACTTGCTAGTTTATCGACCATAGATGTAGCAATTGAGGACGCCGATCTCGAAGAGCTATTTATGCGGTACTACCAGGGGGAGAAGAAATAATGTTTGCAATTATACGGAAGACTTTATTCGAAAAACGCATAGCACTCTTGGTATGGGCTATCGGTGCGGCCGCAATGGTGTGGTTAACTATGATTTTCTACCCATCCTTTAGTCAAAGTGGTCAGTTCTCGGACGCTCTCAAGTCTTTGCCACCGCAATTACAGGGGTTAATCGGCAAGGCTACCGACTACAAAACAATGGGCGGCTACATTGATACGGTCGTATTTAACTTGCGTATACCAATGGTGACAATCACGATGGCTATCATTTTTGGCATTGGTCTATCTGCGGGAGACGAGGAACGCGGTGTACTTTCCACGCTGCTGGCGCAGCCAGTGTCTCGCGGTCGCGTTTTATGGGAAAAGTTTATGGCGCTTATGAGTAGTATTTTTATCGTACATGTCGGTGTATTTGTTGGTCTTTTACTGTCACTTGTTGCCATTAACGAAACGTACGATTTAGACAAACTGATCGCAGTCGTATTTGGCTGTTTTCTTATATCTGCTCTGTTCGGTGCTTTGGCCTACGGGCTCGGGAGTTTTACGGGTAAGAAAGGTCTATCCACGGCAATCGTATCTGTTGTCGCCTTCGGTGCATTCCTAATAGATTCTATGGCGCCATCTGTCGAAGCCCTGCAACACATACAAAAGTTGTCGCCATATTACTACTATTCTTCGCCATCGTTGGCCGTTAATGGTATTGATTGGTCATATGCCGTGCTGCAAGTAGCTGTCACTTTAGCCCTGTTAGCTCTTGGGTGGTCACTATTTAGGCATCGGGACATTGCGGCTTAAATCATGAGCGCTGCAATTACTGCACAAAATCTGGAAATTGTACGTGACGGTAATCGCGTTATTCACGATACGACCTTTGCCATAACTAAAGGGCAAATTACAGGACTTATTGGTCCAAGCGGCTCCGGCAAGACGACGCTCATGCGCGCAATTATTGGCGCACAGAAAATTACTAGTGGTTCGCTGACCGTACTCGACCAGCCTGCGGGCAGTAAAAAGCTGCGTCCACAGATCGGGTATGTTTCACAGTCGCCAGCTATTTATGACGACCTTACGGTACGACAAAATGTGTCATATTTTGCCCAAGTTCTAAATGTGCCTGCAAGCGATGTTGCTCGAGTTTTGGGCCAGGTAGATCTAGCTCCCGAGGGCAACCAATTAGCGCAGTCACTTTCGGGTGGTCAGCGTGCTCGAGTATCTTTAGCGATTGCGCTCTTGGGAAATGCTGAGCTACTTGTGCTCGACGAGCCGACAGTCGGTCTGGATCCACTTTTGCGACGGGACCTGTGGAATCTTTTTGCGCATCTGGCTCGCGAAGACAAGACGCTATTAATTTCGAGTCACGTTATGGATGAAGCTGAGCAATGCCCGGAGCTTATGCTCATGCGTGACGGCACCATTCTTAGCAGTAGCTCGAGACAAGAGCTGCTCAACCACACGCATACTAAAGATGTTGAATCAGCTTTTATTACACTTATTGGAGATAGGCAATAATGCATCCAAGACTAACGTTTGCAACTGCCAGCCGAGTTCTTAAGCAGCTGAGCCACGATAAGCGCACGCTGGGTCTATTGTTTGTGGTGCCCTGTGTACTTCTTGGCCTTTTGGCTTGGATATATGACGATATGCCGCGCATGTTTGACCTGATCGGTGCACCGCTCCTCGGCATATTTCCCTTTATAGTTATGTTCTTGGTAACTTCGATTGCGACATTGCGTGAACGCTCCTCGGGCACATTAGAACGCCTGATGGCTATGCCAATTGGCAAACTTGATCTGCTGCTTGGCTATGCTTGCGCGTTTGGCTTGCTGGCGATTTTCCAAGCAATAATAGCAAGTTTTTTTGCGGTACATATTTACGGTTTAGATATCGCAGGACCGGAATGGTTCTTGATAATTGTAGCGCTGGCTGACGCACTGCTTGGTACGGCGCTGGGCCTATTTACGAGCGCTTTTGCGCGCACTGAGTTCCAGGCCGTTCAATTTTTGCCGGCATTTATTTTGCCACAATTTTTGCTGTGTGGACTGATCGTTCCCGTAGACGCACTGCCAAACGTACTGCACGATATAGCTCGCTGTTTGCCGCTAACCTATGCTGTTGATGCCATGCAGGCGGTTGCTAGTAAGACGAATGTTTCTGGGGGCCAATGGCACGACATAGCGGTGATTGTCGCTTTTGGTGTAGCAGCAATTAGTCTTGGGGCGGCTACTTTAAGGCGCCAGACTAAATAGCTGCTACAATAGACTACATGTCTATATCTCTTGCATCTTTGTCACAAAAACGCCAAACCTATTTCGTGCTCTATGGTTTTGGGGCATTGCTGCTGTTGATCGGAATTGTACTATGGTGGACCAAAGTTTCGGTGAATCCTAAGCGAGTTTTTTGGGACACTATTGGCAACAGTATGAGCACCAATGGTGTTACGCTGCACATTGACGAGAAGAGCGGCACCGCCAACGACAGCCAGTCTATCCAATACTCTTTGGGTACAACAAACCAGGTCCATGCAATTCGATCGGTTACGCAAAACGGTACAACAGTAAAAACTGAATCTATTGGCACTGATAGCAAGACGTTTACTCGATATACCGAAGTAAAAACACCAAAAAAGGATATGAAGCTCGATAAGGTCCTTAACGTATGGGCAGACCCAACATCGAACGGAACAACCGCGCAGTTATTGCCACAGGTGGCACTCGGCCTTGCGCTTCCACTTGGAGCTGTTCCGGTGCCTATCGGGTACATTAACCCAGACGACCGCAACGCTATTATTAAGTCGATGCAGCAGCGTGTTTTGTATCAAGTAGACTTTAACAAGGTTAAAAAACACAGCGATAACGGCCGATTGCTTTACGACTACACTGTGTCGATGCAGCCACAACTATATCTGGACACCTTAAAAGTTTTTGCTCAGAAAACTGGAATTAAAGAACTCGAAAACATTGATACTGCGCAGTACGCGAATGTCGGTACAATCAAAGTAACGCTAACAATCGATGCACATTCCAAAACACTTACCAAGGTGGCTGACAGCGACCAAGGTTATACAGAAACATACGATGGCTACGGCGTGCAGACCAATATTACAGCGCCAAACTCGGCTATTTCTATGACCGAGCTTCAAAAGCGCCTGTCTGCTTTGCAGTAGGCCAGTTGTCGAAACACTTACGAATTAGAGTCACTCATACGGTATAATGGTGAACAGACTTGTAATATAGGTTACTACACCATGATTCGCGGATTTTTCAGTATTTTTAGTTGGCGCTATCCAACCACAATGGTTGCCTTGCTGCAAAAGCATAACTATCGTGTTAGGCCATATTTACAGACGTATTGGCAAACTAATAATTTCGCCGAACTTGATGAGACGGTTTCGTTTGGTCCGGCAGGGTTGGGCAACCCACTCCGCATTCTTATGTATCTAGGCTCTCTGGCTCAGATATTGCTCGGTATTCTACTGATTGTTCAATGGCATCGCTTGCAACGAGATGGCTGGTGGGCGTTTGGCCTAGCGCTTATTATTTCTTATCCGGTCATATGGGCTCATGCGCTTGTGTTCTGTGTTTGGCTCAACTATATAGTGCATCCTAAGAAGATTGGCCGCGCCATTATTTGCACTGTACTCGAAGGTCAGGCTATCCGTTTACGCCGTAAACATAATTTTAAAGTTGTAGCGGTAGTAGGAAGTGTTGGTAAAACTTCTACCAAGGCTGCAATTGCCAAGACTCTGCAGGCGTCTAAACGTGTTGTATGGCAAGAAGGCAACTATAACGATCGCGTAACAGTGCCGCTTGTTTTGTTTGAGCAAACCTTGCCTGGCTTGTTTAACGTACCGGCTTGGATGCGTATATGGCGCAATAACGAACGCACTATTCGTGGTGATTATCCATACGATATTGCAGTGATTGAATTCGGCGTTGACGGTCCTGGCCAAATGGAAGACTTTGCTTATCTTAAGCCAGATGTCACGATTGTGACGGCGATCACACCAGAACACATGGAATATTTTGGCACACTTGATGCAGTAGCCCAGGAAGAGCTAACTGCTTTGTCGTTCTCAAAAAAGACGCTGATTAATACCGATGACACACCAGAACAGTACCTAAAGAAGCGTAAATACACATCATATGGCTTGGATGCATCTGCAACATACAATGTAAGCAAACGTGTCTCCAAGGGCTTGGATGGCCAGCGGGTAACTTTTAATTTAGGTAAGTCGCACTCATTTACTTCTACAATTCCTATGCTTGGTGCGCAAGGCGCTAAGATTGCAACGGCGGCAGCGGCAGCTGCTCATCTGCTTGGCGAATCACATGACGATATCGAAAAAGGTCTTAAGAACGTCGAGGCTTTTGCCGGGCGCATGCGCTTGTTTAAGGGTATTAAGAACTCGGTAATCATCGACGATACATACAACTCGAGCCCGATTGCTACGAATGCAGCACTCGATGTGCTGTACGAGACTAAAGCCAAGCAGCGTATCGCTATACTTGGTAGCATGAACGAGCTCGGTGACTATAGCCCAGAAGCACATCACGAGGTTGGCGTGCATTGTAATCCTAAGAGAGTTGATCTTGTCGTAACGATTGGCCACGATGCCGAGGTTTTCTTGGCGCCCATAGCTCGAGAACAGGGGTGCGAAGTGTACTCGTTTAAGAGTCCATATAAGGCCGCTGCTTTTATCAAGAAGCAGCTCAAAGAAGATGCAGTTATACTCGGAAAGGGTTCTCAGAATGGGGTTTTTGCCGAAGAAGCGCTAAAAATGTTGCTTGCTGATAAAAAAGATGCAGCGCAGATGGTGCGCCAATCTCCTTACTGGATGAGCGCTAAACACAAGCAATTTCCCGACGCCCGATGACAAAGCCACGTATCGCCATACTTAGAATAACGCCTCCGCAATTAGTGATTGTACTGACTGTGTTTTTGGCGTGCTTTGGCTTTTGGATGGCACCAATGTCCGTAGATGGTGCACTCCAGGCTGTTACTCAGCCGGCGCGCATGACCAACCATATGGCTTCCCAAAATCGTTTGGTAAAAAGTGATGTTCGCCTGCCATCTAAGCCACTGGCTCGTACGGTTGACTGCGGTAAGATTGCCTGTTTGGCATTGACGTTCGACGACGGCCCTAACCCAATCTCTACACCTCAAGTGCTCGATGTATTAGAGCGTGAAAATGTTCCGGCTACTTTTTTTGTAGTTGGGTCGCGTGTTGCAGGCCAGGAACATTTGTTGCGCAGGATGTTTTATGATGGTGATGAAGTTGGCAACCATAGCTGGAGCCATCCAGACCTGACGACGCTTACCAACGATCAAGTACTTGAGCAAGTAAATCGCACACAGGCAGCTGTTATGGGCGCGGGGCTACCAGCTCCGGTATTGTTCCGACCGCCTTACGGTGCTGTAAATGCAACTGTTCGCACCACTGTACCAATGACATTAGCAATGTGGAACGGCGATCCGCTCGACTGGAAAGAAAAAGATTTTATGAAGGTTAAAGACAGTATCGTGTCTCAGGCTAAGCCAGGCGGCGTACTAGATATGCATGATATTTATGGCGTTACAGCGCAAGCGCTCGAGCCAGCGATTAACGAACTAAAAGATAAGTATACGTTTGTTACCTTTAGTGAACTCTTTGACCTACAGCCCGGTCAGCGCGGCGAATACTTTGGCCGATAGTATGGTATAATAAACGTAATTATGAGTACGAATACACTTCAACTCGAACAACTCCTCCTCGCCCGAGCGGCGTAGTATTTTTATTTCAACCAACTCACAAGTATAATTACAGATAAGACCGACAAAGGAGTTCTTCGATATGAAGCGTTACAATCCCAAAGAGATTGAGACAAAATGGCAGCAAGCTTGGGTAGACAGCAACATCTACAAGGCTGACGATAATTCAGACAAACCCAAAAAGTTTATTTTGGAATTTTTCCCATACCCCAGCGGCGCAGCAATGCACGTAGGTCACGTTCGCAACTATGCAATCGGTGACGCTATGAGTCGCTTTGCTCGAATGCGCGGCAACAATGTAATGCACCCAATGGGCTGGGATGCGTTTGGTCTGCCGGCCGAAAACTTTGCAATCAAGACTGGTATTAGCCCACAACAAGCAATCGAACAGAATACCGGTCGTTTTAAGCAGCAGCTGACGCAAATGGGCTTTGGCTACGATTGGTCTCGCGAATTCGCTAGCTCAGATCCTGAATATTATAAGTGGACCCAATGGTTCTTCTTGCTGTTGTTCAAGCGTGACTTGGCTTACCAAAAGGAGAGTCTCCAGTGGTGGTGTCCAGTCGACAAGACCGTACTTGCCAACGAGCAAGTCGAAGCTGGTCGTTGCTGGCGCTGTGGTAGTGAAGTTGAAAAAAAAGCTCTCAAACAGTGGTTCTTTAAGATTACTGACTACGCTGACCGTTTAGCGACCGACCTTGACAACGTTAACTGGTCAGACTCAATCAAGAGCATGCAACGCAACTGGATCGGCCGCAGCAAGGGTGCCCAGGTTGATTTTGCAGTAGAGAACAGTGATCAAAAGCTGACAATCTTTACGACACGTCCTGACACTATTTTTGGTGCAACCTTTATGGTTATTGCACCAGAACACCCGCTTGTCAAAACATTGACCACTGATGACCACAAGCAGCAAATAGAAAATTATCTTCAGAAAGCCCGCAACAAATCTGATATTGAACGCCAGGAAACCAACCGTGAAAAGACGGGCGTTTTTACGGGCTCATACGTTATTAATCCCGTAAACGGCGAAAAAGTTCCAGTATGGGTTGCCGACTATGTTCTGATGGGCTACGGCACAGGTGCAATTATGGCAGTGCCTGCTCACGACGAACGCGACCACGAATTTGCTACCAAATTTGATCTCCCTATTAAGCCGGTTTTGGCACCTGCATTTGGCGAGCGCTATCAGAAGACTATTGACCGTCCAGTGGCGATGGTCGTTCTACACGATCCGAAAACTGATCGCTACTGTGTCCTTAAGTGGAAAGAAAACACCACACGCAAAGACGAAGGCTTGGACTTCCCAGGTGGTGGCATCGACGAAGGCGAAACCATTGCGAAAGCTGCATTGCGCGAAGTTGCCGAAGAAGCTGGATACACTGATGTCGAGATCAAGAAGGTATTGCCTTCAGCTGTTGTTGTCTACTATCGCAATGAAAAGGGTGAAGAGAAGCGTGCTATCAAGAATGTCGTATTGGCTGAGCTAAAGTCGGATGCACACAATGATTTTGCATTAGCTGAAGATTACGAAAAGGACGCCTACGATGTCGAATGGCTGACCTATGATGAGATTATCAAGACCGAAGGTTTGTCGGCCTCTATCCAGGCGGTTATTAGTCTTGCATTCGACACGAGTATTCACATTGGTGAAGGTGTCATGATTAACTCTGGCGAATATAACAACCTGACCTCGTCTGAAGCTCGTGAAAAGATCGTTGCCGACTTGGCTGCTAAACACGTTGGCGAAGAACGCATCAACTACAGGATGCGTGACTGGCTTATTAGTCGTCAGCGCTACTGGGGTGCTCCAATTCCTATTATTCACTGTCCTGAACACGGTGCTGTAGCCGTTCCCGAAGACCAGCTGCCAGTTCAATTGCCAAAGATGGATAGCTACGAACCTTCTGGTGATGGTCGAAGCCCATTGGCACGCGTACCTGAATTCGTTAATACAACCTGCCCAACCTGTGGTGGTCCCGCAACTCGCGAAACTGACACCATGGACGGCTTCGCTTGCTCGAGCTGGTATTTCTTGCGCTTTGCAGATCCGCACAACACAGAGCAGCCGTTTAACGTTGACCTTGCCAAAAAATGGTTGCCAGTTGATGAGTACATTGGTGGTGCCGAACACGCAGTTATGCATTTGTTATATGCTCGTATGTGGACTAAGGTGATGTTCGACGAAGGTATGATTGACTTCGATGAGCCATTCAAGAACTTGCGCAACCAAGGTATGATTTTGGCCCCAGATGGCCAGAAAATGAGTAAGTCCAAGGGCAATACCATTCAGCCTGGCGAGCTGATTGACCAAGGCTACGGCGCAGACTCAATCCGTATCATGGAGTTATTCCTTGGCCCATGGAACCAGATGGCAAACTGGAGCGTCGAAGGCATGGGCGGTTCGTTCCGCTTCTTGCAACGCACCTGGAATTTGACACAGGAATTCTTGGCTGCACAAGACGGTACGCCTGACGAAAAAGTCGCTCAGGACCTGTTGCGCGTAACACACGTGACGATCAAAAAAGTCTCGAGTGACCTTGAGGACATGGGCTTTAACACGGCCATCGCCGCGCTCATGGAACTGTTGAACGAACTCTACAAGCTTAAGAAGCAAGATAACTTCGCTAATCGCGAAGCGTGGCAGTTTGCGATTGAGTCATTGCTGCAGCTGCTTGCACCATTTGCGCCGCATATGGCAGAAGAGCTATGGAGCCAGCTTGGTCACCAAGACTCAATTCACATTAGCGAGTGGCCTGTGCACGACGAAAAATACCTGCACACTGATACGATGACGATTGTCGTCCAGGTAAACGGCAAGTTGCGCGCTCAGTTACAAATTGCTACCGAAGCTCAAAAAGACGCTGTTCTTGCGGAAGCCCAGGCGGATAGTAAGGTAATTGCTGCTCTTAACGGCCAAGCTGTTAAGAAGGCTATCTACGTACCTGGCAAACTTGTAAACCTCGTAGTCTAACAAACTACCTGAGACAAACAAAAACACCCCGGATCTCCGGGGTGTTTAAATGTAAACGGATATGCTAAGCTGCTACAAGTTCTGGTACGGTAAGGTCACCAAGAGACGCTGCGATAGCGTCAAAGCGGTCTGCCTGCTCTTGTTCCAATAAAATAGTTGGGTCGTCATTAAACGCATTAAAAGTTATTGCTGTTTCTGCCATGGTATTCCCCCGTTATTTATATATACTCAGTATATGCCAGAAACGTACCAAAGCACTAACATTTTGCTAGAGTCTGAACAAGAAGACATCCACACTACTCCTGCAAGTCTTATTATGAAAGTTAATAGTCGTTGTCAGCTCGCATGTGACTACTGTTATATGTATGAATCCGTGGATCAGAGCTGGGAAAACCAGCCGATTCATATGTCTCGTGAAATTGTTGATACTACCGCGCAACGTGCGGGCGAATATGCCAAGAAGCATGGCTTACCAGAGCTTGCCTTTATATTCCACGGCGGAGAGCCGCTCCTCGAAGAGCCTGAGTTCTTTGACTACACTGCGAGTTCGCTCGCTCGTACCGTTAACGAAATCACCAATGGTCGCACTGTTACGCGATTTGGTGTTCAGACAAATCTCATCCGTCTTGACGAAAACTATCTCGAGGTTTTTAAGCGATGGGGCATTAGGGTCAGCGCTAGTATAGATGGCAACCAAGCAGCTAATGACCTCCATCGTGTGTATCGAAACGGTCGGTCTAGCTATGACCAAGTTATGCGTGGGTGGGACGCCCTTAACAGGGGCAAATATCAACAATTGGCGAACGGCATCTTGGCTGTTGCAGATCTTAAGAGCGATCCGCTCAACGATGTTTATCGACCACTACGAGCGCTTGAACCGAAGTCATTTGATATTATGTGGCCCCACGGTACTTGGGACACGCCGCCTCCGGGCATGGAGACGCACGAGCAGCGTTCCAAGGCACCGTATGCTCATTGGACACTTCCTATGGCCAACGAATATATCCGTGAACCCAACCAAACAATTCCCGTTCGCCATTTTGAGTCTGTTCTTGACGTCTTGGCGGGCAAATCGAGTGGCGTTGATTCAATCGGTGGCGCTGTCTTGAGTGAGCTTGTTATCGAGACAGACGGCAGCATACAAGGTCTCGACATCGAGAAAACTGCATTTAGTGGTGGGCCTGATCTTGGTATGCACGTGCTGCGAAATAGTTTTACCGAAGCTATTCAGGCTGGAACTCGCAAGGTGCGGTCTTTGGGCGCTCTGACACTATCCGAAGTATGCGAACAATGTGATATTAAAAAGTTCTGCAATGGCGGCTATTACGTTAACCGTTGGAAAGAAAGCTCGTACGCAAACCCGTCCGTCTACCACTACGATTTATTGACGCTATTTACGTATATGCAGTACAACGCTGGCGCAATTGTGACGGAGCGTAGGCGAAAAATGGCATTGGAACCAGCTATGGAGCAGGCTGGCTACGCCCACTAAAATTCGAGATCGAGTGGTGGCGGAATGGATGGAAAGTTTCGAGGCTGAACGGTCGACGGTAGGTCGGTGCCGTCTATCTCGATCGTCCCGATCGTTTGAACTTCTTGGCTTACTATGTAGATTCCGCCATAGTACATGCCTTTTAGCACTTCATGAGTCAGTGTGAACTCATCGCCATGCACAATATCGATGTAGCCCTTAAGTGCAGGACCCATTAGCTGCGCAACATTAATAAGCTGAGGCGTAGCAAAAACGTCGTATTTTTTTTGGAGCGGTGACATTTCTCGATGTGAATAGTGCGTTTCCTTAAAACCATAAAAAGGAGGGCCGTGGCTAACGAGCGGCGTGCCTAGGTTGGACCGCTCGTCTTTGTCGTTGAGATCGCCAAACAGGGCAGCACAGATTGCGATCTCACCAAGATTAGTCGCGGCTACCACACGTCCGCCATGTTCAATGAAGCCCTGATTACGGAGGCCATGCCAAACCATTGATCGCATATTTAATATCTGTACGTTTTTGGGTTCTCTTTTTTCTCGATGTACAGCGCCACCAATAAAAAGATAGCCCTGTTGCGCTAATCTAAAGAGCTCAACGCTAAGGTCTGATGCGCCTGTCTCAATTCGCCTTATAGAGTATCTGAGCCCAGATGGCGCAGTATCATTTAGTTCTTTCTTATCCATGTATGACATTGACTATATCAGAATGTCAATTTTATGGTAAAACCTTTGCACATAAAAATACCCCGGCTACCCGGGGTATTTTTATCTTCCATAAGGTACTAAGCCGCTACGAGCTCAGATTCAAACTCTACAAGACTCTGCACTGGCAGCGCGCCAATAGTTTCTACGGTTAGATCGCTGTTAGCTACGGCTTCGAGCATTTCTAATTCTGGATCAAATTCACTACCAGCTGACGTATCTGAGCCAACAAGCTCACTATAGTGAGGTGTTGCCGCGAGCTCTATTTGTGTACCTACAAAACCGCTATTGAAACCCATTTTACCACCCTCATATTAAATGTATACTCATTGTATATGTTAGAAACTGGTTACGACAAGGGCCTTTTAGCACCTCCTCCCATACAGGAAGAAAGTCGCCTGATTACTCCCGAGGAGTTTATCCTTAAGGCCAATAGCCGGTGCAATTTAGCGTGCGACTACTGTTATGTCTATACTATGGCCGACCAAAGCTGGGAGAGCCAGCCAACTCATATGGAACAAAGCACAGTTGCCTCGGCAGGTGCTCGCTTGGCCGAATATGCTACGCAACAGGGGCTTAATCAGATAAATGTGCTCTTTCACGGTGGCGAGCCACTCCTCGAAAAACCTGAGTGGTTCAATACTGCCGCCGAAACACTTCACAATACAATACCAAGTAAGACAGTGCTCAATTTGGGTGTCCAAACCAACGGTATCCTACTAACTGATAAGCACTTAGACGTATTCCGGCGTTGGGGCATCTCAGTGGGAATTAGTCTTGATGGTGATCGTGAGGCAAATGATCGTCATCGACGTTATCGCAACGGCAACTCCAGTTACGATGATGTGTTAAGGGCCATTGATCGAATACGCAGCTACGATGAGCGTTTGTTTGCGGGACTGTTGTGCGTTGTTGACTTACAGAATGACCCTCAGGATACGTACGAAGCCTTACGAACTCATAAACCGCCAAAGCTTGATTTCTTGTTACCGCATGGCAATTGGGAAATGCCGCCACCCGGTCTTGAGACGCAAGATAGACGTGCGCGTGCACCGTATGCCAAATGGCTGACCCCTATATTTGATGAGTGGATGGCGCATGACATGCGAAAGACAGATGTACGCCTCTTTAATGCCGCGCTCGATCGCTGGGCCGGCAAGCCAAATGATTTTGAGGCGCTGGGCGGCAATGTGCTTACTGAACTGATAATTGAGACAGATGGTTCGATTGAAAATCTCGATATTATTAAGTCGGCATTTGCTGGTGCACCTGATCTGGAACACAATGTATTTGAGCATCCTATAACTGAAGCAGTGGAAGCAGCACGTAGCAAGTTGACTGCACTTGGTGCGGCAGCACTCTCTACCACTTGTCAAAATTGTCCCATTGGCAAGGTATGCGGCGGCGGTTTTTATGTGCATGGCTACGACGAAGAGCAAAAATTTGCCAATCCATCGGTTTTTCACGAAGATCTTTTGCGCTTTTTGTATCATGTCAAAAACCAGGCAAGGGAAGAGGTTGACGTCCGTAAGGCCCGGGCTCAAATTGGTGAATTCCCAACTATGGGCCGTGCACATATCGTTTAGCTATTAGCTACCGGGCAGTATAAGCGGTCGGGTCATAGGGTGTAAATCAGTGCCGTTAACAGGTATGGACATGTAAGTTATAGCTTCTTGTAGTCCGTAGGACCCATGGTGAATACCTTCTGGAAGCTCTCGCTGTTCTTGGCGGTAATATGCTAGCAATTCTGTCTCTTCCGAACTGCTATTTTCTAAAACGAAGCAGTCGTCTTTATTCGGTAGACCTATTACGTCGATACTCCCCTCTAAGGTGGGGCCAAGCTTGCGAGCGGTGGAGATAAGCTCGGGCAGTACGTAGTATGTGTAATCGCGATGTTGTCGTTCGCCAAGCCTCGTATTGACGAAGCTAGGGCACGATTCCCAGCCAAAGTGCGGCCTATCTTGCTCGGTCAGCGGCATGCCGAGTCGCTTACGCTGGTCAAATTCATTGAGATCACCAAAGAGGGCGCTCAGTACTGCTATACCGCCTACGTGCGTTGCATACAAGACAGGATTTGCTGGTGGATCTGCGTCGAGTACCCAGGCTTTAAGGTCGGTGTCGTATCGCTGATGATTAAATGTCGGTTCGTGCGCCCATTGCGTCTTAACAGTGCCGATAAGCAAAAACTCTCCGAGCCTGGCAACACGGCCAGCTATAACCTGCGCTGGCATTCTGTTAAAGACAGCTATTTCTGCGTCTTTAAGCAGGCCATTGAGAGCGGGGTCGGCGTGTTCGCGGTATATCATAAATTATTGCTTAGTATAACACCGGGGGTGGATATCTAAAGACACATAGTATCGACGCCATAAAAAATACCCCGAATCCCGGGGTATTTTTACTTGCTATAGCAGTTTAAAGTGCGCTATCGAAAGTGATTGGCATAGCCACTACGTTGTCTCGCTCGTCGATGCTTTCGTTGTAGCCGGTAAGCGCTATTGCGCCAATAGGTTGTATTTCGATTGCTGGGCTGTTAAGGTCCTCGATAACTGGTGCTTGATTCCTATTCATAAAATATCCCCATTACTGTATTATGCCTACATTATATGTCAGAGTTGGTTCTAAACAATAGCATTTTGGGTGAGCAGACAGCGTTTTTTCCAGAGGAAGACGTGCGGCCGCTGCCGGTTATTGGCTCTGCGGTGCTCAAAGCTACTGCGCGCTGCGACTATGCATGTCGCCACTGTTATGTTTTTGAGTCCGAAGATCAAACGTGGCAGCTATTACCGCGAAAACTCGAAGACGAAACAATCGATCTCGTGGGCAATCGTATCGCCGAATATGTAGAGGCTAATGATCTTCCTGGATTTCAGGTTATTTTGCACGGCGGTGAGCCATTCCTGTTCGGCAAGAAACACACGGAGCGTATCGTAAGTGGCATCCGCTCGGCAGTTAGAGACAACACATATGTCGAATTTACTGCTCATTCAAATGCTCGATTACTTGGGCTTGGCAATGACAGAAGCAAAGAGATGTTGGACTACCTAGAAGAAAATAGAATTGGCGTTAGCACAAGCCTGGACGGCGATCGCCGCGCTAATGATTTTTATCGAGTGTATCGCAACGGGGAATCTACCTATGATGATACTATTTTGGGCATCCAGGCAATCAAGCAACGGGGCTTGCTCCGCGGTATCCTGGCCGTTATGGTCCTTGGCGACATAGACTTTGAACGCCCTCAGGATGATGTTGTTGCCGAGATTCAGCAACGCGGCCTCGAAAATTATGCTGCCCTGCAAGAATTTGAACCTAAGAAAATTGATTTTCTGTTTCCATTAGCGCATCGGGGTGACCTGCCTCCGGGCATGCTCAAAAAAGCCCACCGAGACATGCTGCCGTATGCAAACTGGCTCAAACCAGTATTCGATACCTGGTACAACATAGCGGAGTATAAGTACTTCGACCCTACATCTGCCAAAGCTCGTCAGTACGCACCTGACATTCGCACGTTTAGCTCTATTATCAGCCGCCTCGAAGGCAAGGCTAGCGGCGTAGAAACCATTGGTGCCCTGGGCCAGGTAAGCTCAGTTGTTATTGATGCAGACGGCCAGTATGGCATTGTAGACACCTTGGCGGCGACTGCTGAGGGCGAGTATCGTCTCGACAGTAACGTGCGTGACGCTCCAATCGAATCAGCGGTTCGCACTGTCGTCGATCGAGCAACCAAGCGGGGTATGATGACATTACCACGCGAGTGTCAGGGCTGCCCTGTACGCCAAGTTTGCCAGGGCGGTTACGCACCGCACCGTTATGATCCTGATGCTTTGCCGGGTCAGCAATCGTATGCCAAAAAGACAATTTATTCGTCTAATTTACTGGACCTCATCTCACATGTTAATGGCAGTCACATTGCTTCTAAGGTTAAATACGCAGGCATTGAGTCTCAACGCCAATACTACGGTGATGCATACGACGCTATTGCGTTTTAGTTAATCGGTTCGGGATATTGGATGGCACTTATTTCTGGCAAATCTTGCCCGAGGATATTAACAGTGGCAACTGTTATGGCGCCTTCTCTGAGGTTATACATACCGGTGCCGAATTGCGGAATTGGCTCAGCAGGCCCCCTAAGTCTTGGGACGGGAGCACCATAATGGACTATATCTACAGCACCCTCCAGTTGCGGTGCGCAGTTAATGAGCTCTGGTATAGCATGGAGGGCAACACCTTCTTCTTCGAATGGATCTGGTGTCCAGCCATAATGCGGTCGTGGTCTACTCGTTATGATATCGTCGAGTCTTGACTGGGGTCTCGGGACACTATTATTCTTTTGCGGCCGGACATTTTCAGGCCAGTTTCTATTTATATCCCCAAAAAGAGCCGAGATGATTGCGACTTTAGCGAGTTTGGTAACAACCAGTGATTTTGTTTCTCGACCCGGATTCTCCAAATATTGCCAGGTTGGTATGCCTCTTCGGTCGTAATGCGTAAAACCATATACCGGACCATGATATTTCTCGCTTCTTCGGGAGCCTATGAGGAAGTATTGACCAGCTATTTCTGGCGCTCCTACCATTTCGCGGAGCGCATCAGCCACGCGCAATTTTCGTTTGTTGGCGGCTTCAGCAAGCGCTCTAATGCGGTCTTTTTCGGAATCATATTCTTCCCGATACGTAAAAGGTTGCTCGGCTGCCATTTCTGCATACTATAGATCGCCATAATTAAATAGCAAGCACAAGCAAGGGGAACTTGAGATTTTTTAACAGATACGGTATAATGGTCGCAAGCATTAATTTGTAATATTACACAAAGAAGGAGTGTTTACTCATGGGTAAACCAAAGAAACGTACATCACCACGCCGCACTGGCGCTCGCCGCAGCCACTTGGTTCTCGAGCTTGCTCGTAAGGTTAACGGTAAGTCACCTATCAAGGCTTTCACCACTCGTCGCGAAGCTGGCAAGAAGCTTTCTGCCGAAGTTAAAGCTAAGTCTGTAGAAGCTCCAAAGAAGGCTTCAACTAAGAAGACTAATGCTGTAAAAGCCGCTGCTAAAAAAGCTGCGTAATCAGTCCATACGCGTTATACTAAAAACGTAACCGGAAGGCTTTATTCATGGCATCTAACCGTCATCTTGGTCGTATCATCGCACTACAAACTCTGTACGAGCAGGACTTTCGACATGGCTCTGACGATGCAAGCTTCGACCTAAACGAAGTTTTGCAGCGTAACATTGCCCGCTACGAAGCGACTGTTGATGATACTTCATTTATCGAACAGCTTGTACTTGGTGTTACCAAAATACAAGCTGAGTTGGATGCAATCTTGCAACCACTTGCACCAGAATGGCCAATCGACCAAATCGCACGCATGGACCGCGTTATTTTGCGAATTGGTGCATACGAGCTAACAAACGACAACGGCGTGCCACCAAAGGTGGTTATCAACGAAGCCGTAGAACTTGCCAAGGCATTTGGTAGTACGAATTCTTCTAAGTTTATCAACGGTGTACTCGGTACACTGTTGCGTCGCCAGAACGGCGAACCCGATCCGGAGCCTGCTTCTCCGGATGAAAAAACTCCTTCGGAGCAAAAGGAAAACGCATGAAACGACCCAAACCACTTCAGGGCATAAAGCGCTTCGTAAGTAATCGCCGACCGTCCATTGAAGAAGTGGTCCGTGAAACGACATCGGGTGGAATTATCTTCCGCCGAAACAAAAAAACTAATCAGCTCGAAATCTTGCTTATCCAAGACGCCAAGAACCGTTGGACTATTCCAAAGGGTCACGTCGAGGAAGGCGAGGAGCCAAAAGACACCGCTAAGCGTGAAATTCAAGAGGAAACAGGCCTTCAGGAAATGAAGGTTATGAACTGGCTTGGAAAAGTTAATTTTCGCTACCGTCGTGGTCACACGCTGGTGCTTATGACCATGCACATTTATTTAGTGCAGGGTCAGGGTGATACTGATAAACTCAGCGGTGAAGACTGGCTGAGCGATATTAAGTGGCTCCCGGCACAGGATGCGATGGACAAGATCGCGTACGAAGATATTGGTAAACTCATCCTGTTGGGCATGAAAAAAATACGAGAGGCACGACTCTAAGGTAAACAGATGCAAGACTACAGCGCATATCAGGCATTCGCCAAAGAAAAATTAGGTATCACGTTCGAAAATATTGATCTGCTTGTGACAGCTTTTACGCACCGTTCTTACGTGAACGAGCACAAGAAGACTACTAAAGAACACAACGAGCGTCTCGAGTTCCTCGGTGACGCAGTGCTTGAATTGGTTGTTACCGAATATCTTTTCGGCAACTTTTCCGACCCAGAAGGTATTTTAACCAACTGGCGCAGTGCATTGGTTCGCACTGAAAGTATCGGTGCAGCGGCTGCTAAATTTGGTTTTGAGCCAATGCTACGACTAAGTCGTGGTGAAAAGCGCGGTACCGACCGTGCTCGTGCTCAGATCTTGGCAAACAGCTTCGAGGCTGTTACAGGTGCTATTTATCTCGATAAGGGCTACGACGCTGCCAAGGAATTTATCACCAAAAGCATCTTGAGCACCTTCAAAGAGATTCTTGAGACTGGTTCATGGATGGACGCTAAGTCTCATCTCCAGGAAGTTGCCCAAAGCCAGGAAGGCTTTACACCTATCTATAAGGTCCTTAATGAAGAAGGTCCTGACCACGACAAGACCTTTACTGTGGGCGTTTTTGTCAATGGCACTCTTAAGGGTCGCGGAACTGGTCCAAGCAAGCAGGCTGGCCAACAAAAAGCCGCAGAAGCAGCACTGACACACTACAAGTCGTAGGCTACAGATTAAAAGCTGTTGACAACAGGGGCGCTTATCTGTAAAATAAGGCAAGATTACGTTATAATCT
>CAZZHV010000017.1:4891-23858 GCA_964654135.1 uncultured Candidatus Saccharibacteria bacterium | reverse complement strand
GTTTTACCATTACGGGCAAGTTTATAGGCTCGTTGGCCATTGATTTTGATAGCCGAGAACGCTGGCGGCACCTGCATGATGTCACCAACAAATGTATGCAAGGCAGCTTCGACAACTTCTTTGGTAGGCTGTGTGTCTGACACGTCGGTCAATGCACCTTCGGCATCCCCTGTTGTACTCGTTTTGCCGAGCTCCATAGTAACCTCGTAGGTCTTATCGAGTTTGGTGAGACTCATCGCCTGCTTTGTATACGTGCCGAGTAACACAACCAAAAGCCCAGTCGCTAAAGGGTCAAGCGTACCAGTATGACCTGTTGGGAAACGTTTTTTGTTGCTGGTGTTGTATTCAGAGTGCTGCACCATGTAGCGAATCTTGCCAACCACATCAAATGAAGTCCAACCTTTTGGTTTGTCTACAAGAATTATTCCGTTCATAGGTGCCTATTATACCCTACTGCTGTACTGGGAACGTAGGAGGCATCATTGGAGGAGGCACTGGCGGAGGAGTTGCCGTACTATTTGTGTTATCTTCTGGAGCTGGTGCTTCGAAAGTAACAGGCTGTTGTGGCTGCGTTACCTGTGGAGCCGGCATGGTCATTACGGGAGCATCGTTATGTGACACTTCACCGAGCGGCTGTGCGTTAAGCGCCTGGACTGGACCAGGATTTTCTGAAGAAACACTGTTAATTGCCTGTTCTACGGCACTTCGGGCATCGTCGAGGCTGGCTGCACCGAGGTCATTAGCATTTGAGGATGGCGTAGATTCAGGTGATACGACCACTGGCGCTGGCGGCGTTACAGGCTGAACAACCTGTGGAGTTGGTGATGTTACCACTGGGGCGACAGTAGGTTCTAGGTGTGGGCTACGAACATCCTGTTCTATCTCGCTTAATGTCTTACTAGGAACTGGCGCTCCCGTAGATGGGTTAAGTGGTGTTACGCCTGGGCTCGCAATTGATGGGCCTTCAGGCATTACTGGCTGTTGAGGTGGGGGTACAATCACTGGCGCTGGCGGCGTTACAGGATTAGTTGGAGGCATGATAGGTGGAGCCTGAACACCTGCAAATGTCTTTGCAGC
The DNA here is from genome assembly GCA_964654135.1 of uncultured Candidatus Saccharibacteria bacterium. GTDB lineage: Bacteria > Patescibacteriota > Saccharimonadia > Saccharimonadales > UBA4665 > CAMLQK01. Next base: position 22,781 of record CAZZHV010000017.1, on the reverse strand, counting down.
TTCGGGCTGCTGAGATGGTAATGGTTCACGATTAAGTAAGCCGACTGATGGCAAAGATAACGGATCAGTGCTTGGTTCGTCCTCGTCTTCGGCCTCTGTATTAGCCGTAAGTGGCGAGCTACTGAACATTGGAGGTTCGGGGTCTGTTAAAAGCTTAGAGCCTTCGTCACGATCGCGTTTGATAGTTGGTAATGGCTCAATTTTAGGCAATGAGGCATTTTCGTCAGGTTTTGGTGGACCAAATGGGTGTAGATGACCTTGGTCATCGATATGAATTTGAGGCGCGTCAGGAGCGTCTTCGACTACGTCGGGATTAGAGAAATCAGGAAGAGACTCTTGTCCTTGAGCTTGTCGAGCAGACATAGCTGGCATTGGCACTACAGGTGGTAGATCAGCAGTTTTGTCATGTTCAATTTCGATTGTGCCGTCATTGTTTGGCTTAGGCGGCTCTTCAACAGGAGTTGCCGGTGCCTGTTTGGGTAATGGTTCTGGCTTTTCGGCGATTGGCTTAGGTGCCTCAGGAACGACCATAGGCTCTTCGAGCTTGGTAGCCACGAGCTGCTGGTTAGCTCCGGCAGACATCAGCTCGGCACTGATACTCATAGTTTGTGGAGAAGTCTTGTTGTTGCTAAAGCGCTCTGTTTCGGCCACGATACCAGTAAGAAATGCGGTTGCGATTTGACCATCCATAAGACTCTTGTCGAGGTTATCGATAATCTGAACACTAAGCTCAGAAAGGCTGCTGACACCAGCATCAATCCAGTTAACGCTGCCTAGCTCGGCGCCGGGCTTAGTATTAACGCTCATAACGGTTGCATCGTGCAAGATACGGCCATGAGAGGTAATGGCTTGGTCAAGTTCGGCCTGCACATGCACACCGAGTGCCAACACAACATCAACGTTAAAGTCGCCTTGGCTAAAATCGAGGTCTTTGTCTGATATAGAAGTGCGATAAGGGGTAATAAAGATCTTAACCATGCGGTCTTCGACCTTGTAGCGAAGCTTGTCCGCCTTGGATTTATCAAGAGCAATAATAAAGTCTCGTAAGGAGTCAGTATTTTTTTCGATAGTGTGTTCCGGCTGCAGGAACTCGATAGTTGATGGAATTTGACCACTAAACACAGCTGTAGCGTGCTTACCCATCTTGTTGAGAGCTAGCGTAAGACCAATACAAGCTGATAACTGATCAACTGATGGGTTGCTGCTCACTGTAACAAGAATGTTATTCGCTTGTTGGAGACGTTCGACGACTTGTTGCTTTTGATTATCCATTTTGTTTGTTTTTACCCTTATGCTTTGGGCTTAGCGTACCACATAACCATAAGCCTGTCGAGTACTTCGTGATATTGCTTTTTTAGCATAAGTATGTTATAATAGCACAAGTTAACCACTTGAGGTGGGGAACGCACTTTGAGAAGGAGTTGATTCTTTGATGTTGGACCGTGCGTACATAACAATGTCCGTGCAGCCCAACATCAAAAATGGAAACCCACAAGAGAGAAAACGGAGTCCCTATGGACACCACGGAAACCACCGAAACTGTCACCCGCCCCTACACCGAGCTGGACAGCCGAGATGGCACCATCCTCAGCATCGTGCTGGGTGTTGTCCTCGGCTGCTGTGCTTGCACCTTCAGCATGCTGACGAGCATCTCGCTCGACAACGTCATGATGATCGCAGGCGTCAGCACGGTCGGCAGCAGCATGTTCGCGTTCGGCATGTACGGCGACAGGATGCGCATCCGAGAGTTCAACCAGCTCTTCGGCTTCGTGACCACCGTCGTCGTGACCATCAGCGTCTACGGACTGCTGCAGCTCTTCTGAGCCGGACAAGATCGGAGAAGCACGTGACAACACCACGCAAGCAGTCCGAAGAAAACCGGGAACGGCCTCTCCTCGCCACTGTTGTCGGCGTCATTGCTGGAAGCCAGTTCGGCTTCGGCATCGCGTTCGTCTGGTGGCAGGCCCTCATCGAAGTCGTCCTCGGCATCGGCTTGCACGCCTACGTCCACAACAAGCGCGCCCACGCCGGCAGCATCTTGCTCGCCTTCGTCGGCTCAGCCGTCATCGGCGTAGCCACAGGTTCGTTCGGTGTCTGGTTGCGCAACTAGTCCGCTTCAACGGAAGGAAACCCCATGAGTAGTCACCCTGCTCTCCTGACGTCCCTCGTGGACCGAAAGACGTGGTGGAACATCATCAAGTTCCTGCTCGTCCCGCTCGTCGCCGCTGGTGTAACGGTCTGGCTCCTCGCCAGCTACCGGCCCAACAGCGTCGCGCACACGACCATGCTGGAGACCAACCTCGCGATCCTGTTCCTGGCAAGCGGCGTCCTGACCGGCTTCTACGTCTACATGTGGCGAGCCGCCGTCAAGACCCGCAGTGACTGGGCCCTGATCACCTTCCTGGGAGCCGTCAACGGTGCCCTCATCGCGGTCGCCGGGCTCATCACGAACGTGCTTCTGTCCGTCTGACCACGAACGACAACCCGAAAGCAGGTACTTGCATGTCCCTCAACGGTCTCACCGTCGCCGGGCTCAAGGCCAAGACCGAAACCCTTCCCCTTCGCTGGTGGAAGCTGGTCATGGCCCTCAAGGCCCTCACGGCTCCGACCATCGGCAGCGTCATGGGATGGATCCTCATGGAACTTGGCCCCGTGGCACCCATCAGCCTCGGCAACCGTCTCGACCAGATCGTGGTCGTCGCCGTCGCCATCGCCACCACAGTCGTCACCGGCTGCAGCGTTGCCTTCTGGCACATGCGTCGGGAAGACCGCTTCACGTGGATCATGAGCATTCTGTTCTGCACGGCTTCCGGCCTCCTGGCCAGCATGGTCGTGTTCCAACTCATGCACGCGTCCGCGTACGTGTACTGATCCATCCGTAGTGGAGTGTGGCGGCTGTCGCAGTAATCGGGATATCCGAAAACCTGCTGGCAGTCGCCGCGCCCACCCATTCTCTCCACTTCCGAATCCTCCTTCTCAAAACTCAACTTTGTCTTTTATGCGACCAGCTGGTCGTTTTTTTGTTGTAAATTTACAAAACTATTAAAATATGTTAAAATTATATTAGTAGCAGGGACCAGCTGGTCTCTTTTTTGCTACCTCAGTACCTTTTCGGCTACACCCACCCCTTCCCACCTGGAGTCTCCATGTCATTGAATGCAGGTGTGCGCAAAAGGCGCCACCGCATCGTCACAATCGTAGTGGCCCTCGTGGTCGCTGTGGCTGTCCTGCTGGGCTACCAGTTCTACAACGGAACCGGTGTCTTCGCAGGCGACGCCCCCAAGACGGTATCTGTTCCGGCCAAGACCCCCAAGGTCATCGGCAAGGACGACACCGGCGCGGCCATCACGGCCAGTGGCACGGCAGTACCGACCGCACTCAAGGCCGAACCGGCCAAGAACGCGATCGTGCCGCCGTTCCAGAACTACAAGGCCCCGAACCACAAGTGGCACATCACCAGCATCGAGCCGAGCGGCAAGCTGCCGGCGCCGGTGCAGGTCACGTTGCCCTTGGACCACAAGGCCGACAAGAACGACCGGGTCCTCGTCGCTGTCAACCACACGCACACCGCGGACGGTTGGCAGTACGTGGGCGGTACCTTGGCGCAGGACAGGCAGCACATCACCTTCACGGTGACCGAGCTGTCCTGGTTCGCACCGCTCTGGACGGACCTCGGCAACATGCTGAAGGAACTGAAAGAGCAGTTCATCGACGGTATGACGTCCAACGTCTTCGCCGAAGCCAAGAAGCCCGAGTGCCAGAACGAGCCCGGCGCACGCAGCGACGACTACGAGATCACGTCCGACTGGAAAGACACCATCTTCTGGTGCTTCGGCATCGAAGGCGGGCAGCGTGTGCTCAAGGTGGTCAACCACCGCAAGTACCCGCTCGTGATCAAAACGTCGAACATGACAACCAAGGACCGCGGTCACGCCGACCTCGATCTCTCACAGTTCGTCAATGGCGGCAAGGACGTCATGCTCAACGGCGGCGATCAGGCCACCTTCGTGGTGAACAAGCTGAACCACGACGACGTGGCACGGCTCAACACCGACATCTCGAAGGCATCGCTGGGCCTGCACGCGCTCGATGTACTCGTGTCCGTGCTGGCGCAGATCATCTTCAAGGTCAATCCGCACCAGTTCGGCAAGGCGTCGAAGTTCATGGAGTACTTCCTGGACTCCAAAGAGTGCGTCGGTGCCCTCGGTGATATCACCAACATGGGCAACTTCTTCGCGAAGTGCTTCACCTGGGACATCCTCAAGGAGGCGTTCAACTGGCAGGTCGCCCTCGCGGCACCGGTCATGACCGCCTTCTCGGTGATCAACCTCGGTCAGGCAACGGCAAGTGCCATCGCGGACAGCGGTAACGGCAAGTCCAAGTACACGGTCACCGTGTCTCGGCCCAAGCCGAACCCGTTCGCAAGCTTCGCCAAGGCGTGGCACGTTCACGGCTCAATGATGCACGTCTACAACAGCGGCAACGGTGATCTGTCGGACGAACTCGGTCCGTGCACCTTCTCTGAGGACAGCGACATGTGTCGCATGGATGCTCAGGTTCGGTACACGGTCAGTGGCTCTGCGATCATCGGTACGATCACTTCGGTGAAGTACGTCACCTGGAGCAGTGGCCCCGCCCCGGCGGAAACCACTCGCGACTACAAGGTCGGCTTCCAGTTCAAACTGGAACACCAGAAGGACCCGCACCTGACCACCTTCACCTGGCTCGGTCAGGCCGGCTTCCTCAACGGTGGCAATGCCAACCGCTGCGACGAGTACGCCGGAGCGCGCAACAACACCACCCAGTACAGCCTCTGTGGGGCATAACCGAAAAAGGTGCTAAGGCAAGCGTCACGTAAGTGACAGTGCTTCGCCTGCGGTAGGGTTGATGATGATATTCTGTAGGCAATCCAGCCTATCTCAATCTCACTCATCTTCCCTACCGTCGCACAACAACTTTTGTATATACGACCAAGTGGTCGTTTTTTATTGTCTTATAAACTTTGTTACCTCGAGAGAGCCCTTTACAAAGTTACCTCTGATGATGTATAGTTTACTGCGATTAACTAATAAAAGGTAGCACACACATGCCAATCATCAAATCAGCAAAAAAGCGTGTACGCACTGCTGAAAAAGCTGCAATTCGTAATAGTAAGACTAAGCGTTCTTTGAAGAGTGCTGTTAAGGCTTTTCACAAGGCTATCACCGGTGGTGAAAAGAAAGTCACCGTTGAAGCTCACAGCAAAGCTCAGAGCGCTCTCGACAAGGCTGGCAAGAAGAATGTCATGCACAAGAACAAGGTTGCTCGCAAGAAGAGCCAACTCGCTAAGGCTGCAAAAGCAGCTGCAGGTGTAGAAAAGACAGTCGCAAAGAAGGCTGCACCAAAGAAAGCTGCTGCTAAGCCAGCTGCAAAAAAGACTGTGGCTAAGAAGCCTGCAGCAACTACCAAGAAGGCTACCACCGCTAAGAAACCAGCTGCTGCCAAAAAAGCTCCAGCTAAAAAGCCAGCTGCTAAGAAGTAATCTTAGAGCTACAGCATCTACTACAAAACCCGGGACTGTTCCCGGGTTTTTTCCTATGCTGATAATTTTAGTAAGAAGAGCTGCATGGCTTCATCGGCATCAATGGATGAACGCTTAAGGCGAGTGTCAAGCTCTAGTAAGTCAGCAACTAGCTGCTTAAGTCGAGTTAATGTTAGTTTTCGCACCAAGCCCTGGCTCTTGCGCACGACAAATGGATTGAGCTTGGCTGCTTTGGCAATCTCGTCCACTGGACGAGGCGCACCAGCCTTAACCACGACAAGTATATGCAGTTGCCAGGCTAGCATAGCCAAAATAGCCTGTGGCTCAACCTTAAGTGTTCGTTGTTCTTTGTATAGGGACATTGCTCGCTGCTGGTTGCCCGCAAATGCGGCGTCCAGAAGTTCAAACACAGTGCTCTGCGGCAAACGATCGGTTAAGAGGTCGATTGTCTGCGCCGTGACCTTGTTATCGTATGCGAGTAATTTGTTGAGTTCCTGTTGCGCCATCTGCTGGTTAACACCGATACGATCGATCAGAGCCTTAGCGTCTGCACTACTGAGCGAACCACCCTGCTCTTTTGCGTATTGCACAGCCCAACGAGCTAATCCGTTACCGTCTAATTCTGGGAAGTCCTGAAAGTCAGTATCTTTTTTGAGCGTCTTATAATAGGTTTGACGCTTATCGAGCTTTGGCTCAACAATAATTACATCCGTTGTCTCTGTAGTAGCCTTAAGAATATCCGATATATTCTCGGTGAATGCTTTTTGCTTGCTCGGCTCACGCAGAATAACCAGTTTTTTGGGTGTTAAAAATGGTAGACTCTCGAGAGCGGCACGCATCTGCTCGGCATTGGCCTCTTCACCATCGAGGCGCTCCAAGGCGAACTCACCATGCTCGGACACAAAAGAATTCACATGCTTATGCAAAGCCTGTGTACGTGCAAAGTCATTCGCTCCCGTCAGCGTCGTTATCATGTGTTTATTGTAACCTACAGAGGTGTAAAAGTGTTACGTAAGGCTATTGTAATTTGAGCCTACCACACGCCATCTTCGTCAGCTTCGTCATCATATTCTTTGGCCACGTACTCTTCGCCTAACAGGCCGAGAGTATCGAGACGATCTTTGAAGGCGGCAAGTTGAGGCGTATCTGTCGGCAATGCATATGGGTAAAAGAGACTTCCGGAGCCTATGCTCGGGTCAGCTATATTATCGGCTTGGCGCTTTGCCATTTGCTCCAAGATATCTGGATATTTTGATTCAAGGACGTTTAAGTACTTATTGAGAATGATGCTGTCAGCCTCTGCATTGCGATGCTCGTACGCAGCGTACTCCGGCGTACCATCTGCTGGAATATCTAAATTATTTGAGCGAATTATCAGCATGCGCGATGTACCAGCTACTTGATCAGCAAGTGTATCTTTTTCCTCTAGAACTTGATAGTCGATAATGCCAAAACCTTTTTCCTGGTCATACAGAAAATTGCTTGGCTTAGGGTCAATCCTGACACCAGCGTCATATAGCTCAACGGCTTTTTCTATGACACCCTGCACATGTACCTCTGGAATAGCAACACGGTCTGCATTGGTTAGCTGGGTGGCGAGCGTGCCGGGGACCAGATTCATCACGGAGCGCTTAGCGTCGAGATCCATGGCTACAAGGTGAGAGACTCCGTCGATATCTTTAGCACGATTAAAGGCACGGATGTCGCCAAAGCTAACGCCGCCTCTTTTGACAGCATAGTCTTGGTCGTCTCGTTGTAGTTTAAAAGCCATGCCAGCCGATCCCTTGCCAAGGTAATGTTCATCATCCTCGGATGAGTCGGCTAGTATGTCATCGATATCTTCTTTGAAATCAGCATAGGCTCGCATTTTATCCGTCAAGAAACCTATGTCAGAGCGGGTTTCAGGACTTGCTGCACGCAAAAAAGAGACATAATCTTCTGATGTGTGCTCGGTCTCTTGTTTGTCGCTGCCCTCTCCGGTAGTTATGACTGATTCGCCGCTTACGAAGGCCGTTGCTACGCCGCCAATATCTCTACCAAGTTCACGATCATGTGGCTGCTCGTGCACATAAGCAGCAGTTTGAGCATAGATATGCTCATCTGATTTTGGCTGTATGATATCGAGGTTTTCTGACATTTTTTGTTTTACTGTCTATAGTAAAACATTAGCATTTTATTGCTTATTTGTCAATGTATGGTTCTGGCTGGCAGTGCGGACAGGTATGTGTTCCGCGACCAGCAACGCGTGTTTTTATGATAGTAGTGCCGCAGCGTGGGCATGGCTTGCCTTCGCGTCGGAAAACCCGGGCAAAGCTCATATAGCTGCCTTTTTTACCCTCGGCGTTTACGTAATTTTTATCTGTTGATCCACCTTTTTCGATGGCTAAGGCTAAGACGTCTCGAAGTTCTTTGTAGAGTTTTTTGAGCTTGGCTTCGGGTATATCTCGCACGAGCGTACTGGGATGGATTTTGGCGCCCCACAGGCTCTCATCGGCATAGATATTACCGACTCCAGCAATGACCGTTTGGTCCAAAAGCACAGCTTTGATGTTGCTGTTTTTGCGGCGCAAAAGACGTTGCATAAAATCTTGATCCGTAAAGTCATGGCTCAGCGGCTCAGGCCCAACTTTGAGAAAAAAATCGAGGTGTGGCACTTCGGCTGTTGGCATCAAGCGCACCCAACCAAACTTACGTTGGTCGTTAAAAAACAGATGGCTGCCGTCTGTGAACTCAAATTGTACATGAGTGCTCTTATCTGGTAGATCGTGTATCAGACTATCGGTTGGATGGCCTGCGCCAAAACGTTCGCCTTCGCCACGATATACTAATTGGCCTGTCATTTTAAGATGAATAACAAGCGTATATTTTGTGTTCAGTTCGATCATAAGCACCTTGGCGCGGCGCTTAACGTGCTCTACTACCGCACCTATAAGAAAATTCTGGACATCTGCAGGTGCGTTCGGAAAGCTCTTTGGCCAGTCGTGGTTAACTGATTTGACTACTTTGCCAGGCAAAAAGCTCTGCAAACCTATGCGGACAGTTTCGACTTCGGGGAGCTCGGGCATAGCCCTATTGTACCCCACCCTTGTATACTAGAGTAGATATGGATAGTATTAGTGATTTGCTCGGCAAACGCATGCCACAAGAACCCGATGAGATTAAGCGGGTTAAGCAGTATATCGACGAGCAATTTCACGCCGGCTCAACGGTTGCGCTTCAGGGCGAGAGCCTCGTTATTACCGTAAAAAGTGCCTCGCTCGCCAATATGCTACGCCTAAGAATTACGCAGCTTCAAGAAGCCAGCGGCACCAATAAAAAGCTTATTTTGCGGATTGGCTAGTCACCAACGCGTCGAGGTCTTCCCTAAACTGCTGGTAGTTTTTGTACTGTATGAACCGCATGCCAATGTATTCTGCACCTTTGCAGAATTCTTCGCGGTCATCGATCATAACGCACGCTGATGGGTCCACACCCAACTTATCGGCCATCATGCGATAGAACGCCGCTTCGGGCTTAACATAGCCAGTATCACCAGATACGAGGGTAGCATCAAAGAGTGTTTCTAATTCGCCCGGCTCAAAGTAATCCTTGAGAGCTTGGCTACCAGCGTTGCTCAAGAGACCTGTTTTATACGTGCCCGCCTGGTGCACCTCATTAATAAATTTGAGAAGCACAGGATCGTTGCCATTGCTACCTGCCATGGCTTTTTGCCAAGTCTCTACATCGACACCTAAATGTGCAGCAAGCTGTTCATCGGCGTCATGGATAAAGCCGTAGTTAGCCGCAGTCGTTACATCTGTTACAAAAGCTTCGTCCTTGGAAAGATCACCCCCAAGTGAAATAAAGGCCGACCGGAGACCGGTCAGCCTTATAACGCCAAAATAATCAAAGATAAGAGCTGTAATCACCCTCTTAGTTTACAGTAAGTTCGCCGCTTCCGTAGTCGGGAATTTGCTGCTGGAAGAGATTACGAATAGTGTTGATGTTACCTTTTGAAGTACCACCACCACATGAGGTTCCCCAGTAGTGCTGCTTGGTGCTAGAGCCATCAATAATATCAAAGCTGTAGCGGAAGCCGTTTGGACAGAAACCACGTTCGTCCTTTTTGCTGCTGTCAGAGTTACCCTTGGTGTAACCTGCGACGTCGAGAGCGCGAAGGAATGCACCATATGCGTCTGAGTTACTTGCGTAGGTCTTGGTGTCAGCAACTGCAGGAGTGTAGCCGCGAAGAACTTCAATTTTTGATTCGTTCTGGTCAACAGTAATGCGCAGTGCTTCGTGCTCCTGATCAGCATTAATCTGACCGTCGATAGTGTACTGCATCTGAACGCTGGTGTTTGTGTAGTCTGTTAGTGGAGCTGGAACGTTCTTTTTTGAACTGCCGCCGCTAAAACCACGAATGATCAGGATGAACACAAAAACGATCAAACCGATACTAGCTAAAAATCCGAAGAAATATTTCATATATGATTACTCTCTCAATTCAATTGTAATCATACCACATTACGCTTGTTTTTTCAATAGCGCTCTTCGCGAGTGGTCCTACCACTCTCACCGAAGGTACAGATATCACTATTTACACACAAGCGCTGCGTTTTGTGGCTGTTAAAGTACAGATAACCGTGCGTTTGTTGGTAGTCGCGCACCCGACCGGCGTTAATAGTCAGAATACAGATAAGGCTGACAAGTGCAACCGCCCAGAGACTAGCTGCAACTGCAAAGAGGCGCACAATGCTTGAGCCAGCAATAGACTGAGCTGCCGCGAAACGTTTGAGCACAAAGATAATCAAAATTGAAGGTAGCGCATAGAGCGCATAGGCGGCCGTGATGCCACCAGCGACAGCAAGATGTGATATCGTACTAAGCTGATCTTGCATTTGCACGCTGCCTGAGACAACTGACCACATCGCCATCACCCAGGCGGCCGTTACGGCAACCATAAACATTGCAACGAATACCAGAGCAATAACCGCTAAAACACGCATAATCTTGAGAACGGTGGCGCCTGCATCACTTAATGCCGGCGTAGCATCACGGACTTTCTTCCAGTGATCTTGATTACTTACTTCTGCGTACTTTTTTTTTGCGCGATCCAGCACATCTGTTGCGGTAAAGCGTTCACCACGTAGTTCGGCTTTTTGCTCAGGTGTCTTAGCTTCGGGGATAACAAGCATAGCGATGAAGTAAATAAGTATCCAGAAACCACTCGTTGCAAAGGCTAAGACTACGAATAATAAGCGCATAATGGTAACATCGATGTTAAAGTACGCAGCTAGACCATTACAGACACCACCCAAAACAGCGCCCTCTTTAAGGGTATAGATACGTTTTGGAGCATCAGGTTCAGGGCCAGAGGTATTGGCATCTTGTTTAGCATCAGCTTCTTCCTGAACGGGGCCCATAGCAGCGATGATTTTCTTCATTTCTGCATCTGATACAACGTTTTTGTGCTTATGGACAAGCTGTTCACATTTCTCGGCGATTGCTTGCTCAAAGTCCTGCATGATTTCGGCTTTATCTGGATTGTCGGCTAATTTTTTGTGAGCCTGCTCCAGGTACACTTGCAGTGCCTGATAGGCGTCTTCTTCTAGTTGGTAAACATTGCCGTTGAGATTTACACTTGTTACTTTTTGCATGACTATGCCCCTATTCCTTCGAGCGTTTGGTTAAGTTGTTTCCAGTATGTTTCTAATGCGGTGAGCTGTGCCCTTCCCGTATCTGTTAGTCGGTAGTATTTACGCGGTGGGCCGGATTCGGACTCTACCCACTCGTAGTCAACGAGCGCCTCTCTACGGAGGCGGCTCAGCAACGGATAGAGTGTACCTTCACCTGCTGCAAAATCTGTTTGGTCCAAACGCTGCATGATCTCAGCCGCGTAGACTTTGTCGGTGGCTATTATCTTGAGTACCACAAATTCGAGGAGACCTTTCCTGAGTGGTGCAAATTTATCCGCTACAGTATTCATATATAGTACCTTTCTATAACAAGGTACTATATATTTAGGATATAGTCAACGTGTGATCTGGGGCGCACGAGGTATGCGCCCCATGGCCATGCATCGTTTTACAGAAAAAAATCAGCACCCGCCAGAGACGAGTGCTGATTTAAGTGCTATGTATGTTAGCAGATCTAACGTTGATGCGTTTATAGCTCACCCCAGTTATTGCCGCTTGAGACATCGACAGCGAGCTTAACTGGCAACTTATGGATATTTTCCATGGTATCACGCAAAATTTCAGAAACCTTGTCGGCATTTTTCTTGGGGCATTCCACAAGAATTGAGTCGTGGATTTGGAGAATCTGCTGACCAAGATCACCGAGTTTTTCTTCGACACGGAGCATTGCGAGCTTCATGAGGTCAGCTTCGGTTCCCTGAATCGGCATATTGATAGCTGCGCGTTTAGCTGCTTCACGAGCGATAAAATTGCTCGACTTAAGGTCTGGAGTTGGACGGCGACGGCCAAAAAGTGTTGCAACGTAGCCATCCTGAAGCGCCATCGTAACAATATTGTCCATGTAGTGTCGGATTGGTGAACGAAGCTCAAAGTACTTTTCGATAAAGTCTTTGGCTTGGTCGCGTGTCATACCAGTTGCAATGCTGAGACCGTGAGGGCTCATGCCGTATAAGACACCGAAGTTAACTGTTTTGGCATGACGACGCATGTCTTTTGTAACTTGGTCGAGAGACACGCCATACACTTCGGCAGCAGTTACTGCGTGAATGTCCATTTCGGCATTAAAGTCGGCGACAAGTTTTTTGTCGTCAGCCATAACAGCCGCAAGGCGTAATTCGAATTGCGAGTAGTCGGCACTTACAAATACATTGCCGGGAGCCGGCACGAAAGCCGTGCGGATTGCCTGCCCCATCTCTGTACGAGTTGGGATATTTTGCAAGTTAGGGTCATGAGAACTGAGTCGGCCTGTTGCAGCAACATCGAGTGCGTAAGTAGTGTGAAGCCTGCCTTCGTCGTCGACAAGTTTTGGCAGCGCATCAATGTATGTGCTTTTGAGCTTGGTATATTCTCGCCACTTGGTTACAAGATCGATAATTGGATGGAGTGCACGGAGCTTGTCTAGTTCGCTTGCACCGGTTGAGTAACCAGTTTTGCCTTTTTTGATACCTTTTGTTGGTAGGCCAATTTTTTCGAACAAAATCATAGCCAGCTGCTGAGGAGAACCAATGGTAAACTCTTGGCCAGAGTGCTCGTAAATCTCTTGCTCTAATGTATGAATTTGTTGTTCAAAGTCCTGGCTCATCTTGTTAAGGTACGCTGAGTCGAGTAAAATACCGCGACTCTCGACACACGCCAACAATTTGATAGTCGGGAATTCAATTTCTTGGGCCAGCTTATCGAGTTGCGGAACTTCGTCGAGCTCGGCGCGCTGGTCGGCGTATGCCTTCCAGATAGCCATCGTCACCTGCTCGGGCTTAGTCTCATCGACGGGCTGCTCAATAATATCTGCAAGCGCTTTTGAGCGAATAAGCGAATTTAAAAGATACGCGCTAATACGAGTATCGTGACCAATTTTTCCTGGCCATTCAATGCCCTGCTGCAGCAAAATGCGAAGCGTTGTCTTAAGGTCATGCCCCATAATTGGGCCAGTACTGAGCTGTTCAACGATTTCTTTTGTGATATCCGCTACAGGGAGGCTGGAGACCTGGCCCTCTTTTGCACTTATCCACAGGATATCCCCATCGGGATTTGCCGTGATAACACGTAGTTGATCATTAGCATAGGCTGCGATGTCAAAGGGAACGACCTCTGCGGCTTCGACTTCTTCTTCGACGAGACCAAGCACTGCTTGCGCTGTTTCTTCTGCCACAACTGCCTCAGGAGCAACGACTTCGACTTTGTTTAACAGATTGCGGAACTCGAGCTTGCGGAGCATAGCTACGAATTCTGGTGTAACGGTTGCCTCAAGGCGAGCTTGATCAAGATCGATATAAACAGGGGCATCAACCATTAGTGTGACAAGTTTTTTGCTGAGGTAGGCCATGTCTTTGTCGTTTTCCAGCTTAGTCTTAAGCGCCGGCTTGAGATCGTTGAGATGTTCGTAGACGTTATCGAGCGTTTTGTAGTCTTTAATGAGCTGTAGTGCCGTCTTTTCGCCAACGCCAGCTACGCCTGGAATGTTATCGGAGGAATCGCCCTTAAGAGCTTTAACATCGATCCACTGATCAGCGCAAACACCGTATTTTTCTTCGAAATGAGACACATCAAAAAGTTCGATATTGCTGAGGCCTTTTTTGAGCGTATAGATATGGGTATGTTTATTGACGAGCTGCAGCACATCGAGGTCGGAGGTAATAAGATAGCTCTCAATGCCCTTTTCGCCAGCCTGCTTGGCAAACGCGCCCATAAGGTCGTCGGCTTCGTAGTCGTCGGCTTCGTAGAGTGGCCACTCCAAAGCCTCAAGAAGGTCGTGCAAAATTGGGATCTGCTCGTAAAAATCAGGTGGCGGCGGTTTGCGATTGCCCTTATATGCCGGATATAACGCTGTTCGCGAACGGATGTTCGTTTTGGCTTTGTCCCAAGCAACGCAAACATAATCTGGCTGCAGGCGCTTGATAACTTCGAGCGCCATAGTGGCGAATCCGTAGACTCCACCAGTCGGCGTACCGTCTTTGGTCGTTAGGTTGGGCATTGCGTAATACCCTCTGTAGAAGACGGACTTACCGTCAATAATCACTAGTCGCTCACTCATGCATACAGTATAGCAGCGAAAGAACAGATAGCGGCATTAATTATAGCTTCTTTATAGCGTAGGAATCAGCCAGTTGCTGAAGTTTTTCGTCTCTCCTAAGTTTTTCCATTGCGCGAGTTTCAATCTGGCGGATGCGTTCTCGCGTAACTCCAAACATTTTTCCAATTTGGTCGAGAGTTGCTGGTGGCTGCCCGTCAAAACCATAGCGATACATAATAATAAGCTGTTCTCGTTCTTTAAGGCTTCGCTGAATTCCGTACAGTACAGTAGACTGCATATCATTTTGCTCAACGATTTCTTGAGGCGAAGGTGTGTCTGTATCCTCTATAAGATCACCGAATGTGGTTTCTGAGTTGCCGGATGACTTGCTACTGCCTCCTTCGACAATCTCCGTCTGAAGCGAAAGTGGATTGCGAGCGACGAGGCGAAGTTCGCGTACTTTTTCTGGCGACAGATCAAGCTCTATCCCAACTGCTTCATCGGTTGCCTCTACGCCTGTTTTTTGCAAATCTTCTGTCGTGCGACGAATGCGATTTACGGCCTCTCCGATATGAACTGGCAATCGAATAGTACGTGCCTGATCAGACATAGCTCTCGTAATCGACTGACGAATCCACCACGTTGCATAGGTTGAAAATTTGAGACCTCGCTTGTAGTCAAATTTTTCGACAGCGCGGTGCAAGCCAAAATTTCCTTCCTGGATGAGTTCACTAAATTCCAGCCCGGTACCGTTTCTGCTGATATAACGCTTCGCGATGGAAACCACAAGCCGTAAGTTACTTGTGAGCATAGTGTATTGAGCGCTTTCGCCAATTTGTCGAATTTGAGAAAGTTCCTCCCTGAGTGAAGGGTCGATTGTATCATCTGTATACAATTTATGTTCGGCGTAGAGTCCTGCTTCGATCGCCTTTGAAAGCTCTACTTCTTCTACGGCGTTTAGAAGCGGTACCTTCGTGATTCGCCTTAGATAGTCCGAAATAAGATCTTCACTGACACGAATATGTTCATAGCGGCTATCTTCCTGCTCTTCTGGGAATACTTCGTAGGCTAAATCGACAAGTGCAGTATCTCCAAGTGCGAAATCAGCGTCAGAACTTGGCGTCTCCTCTTCTAGTAATGGTTCAAAAGAAATGCGGCTGTTACTCATGAGTTCTGTCATTAGTTTTATAGTGACAGCAAATGCTAAAAAATACAACGAACTTCCCTGTTAGCTCGTCGTTGACAGTACGAATTAAACAAAAATAAACTGCTGTCATCACAAAAAATAAATGGAGTACTTAGTATGTACGAAAGCATTATTATTTCAGATAACGTAGGGGCCTACAGCACAAAGGAGTTTGGCCCTATTATTCTCGCGCTGGCGTTCGTCCTAGCACTTGGCGGCGTCACAGCTGCGGCCATCATTATGTGCGGCAAGGGTCACGTTAAAAGCGCAGGTATTAACTGGGCGCATAAAAGCGTCGAGATTGCGTGTCGCTAGGCTACGTAGCAGACTGTCCTTTGCTCGCGCAGGACGACGTAGTTCGACTGCACAACAGTGTGCGCCATGCAAACGCTACGCTAACTGATGGAATAACAGGTATAACGCACGTATTTCACCATATAGCGCAGCCAACACTTACAGCTTTGAGTCACGGGACAACCGTGGCTCAACTGTATGAGTGCCGTACGTTGCAGCCAACACAAATTACAGAACTCTTAGGCTTCTGTAATGTTGTGGGTGCGCTCGAAATATATCGATCGCGATCATCTAGGGCAAAGCTGTTGCTTACATATTGGCAGAACTTTTTCATGGGAATTACCCATGCGTCACATACACGCAGATATCAGGCAAATTTGCCTGGAATATGCATGTCTGTCGTGCGAGCTTGCCAGACGCTAATTGTTGCGAGTGTGGTAGTTAGTGGGCTAGCAGGTATTGCCGTCCAAGGTAAGGTTTCGACCATCATTACTGTTTGTCTGTGGTGTCTCCTAACGTTCGTTGGCAGCATTATTGCTCACGAATACGGGCATGTACGCGCACTCCAGCGAAGCGGCGTAGCAACTGTTGTGTTGCAGCGAAAAAGCAACATACGACTACTTCATGCCAAGGCGAGCAACGAAACGGTTGTCGCCCTTGCTGGATCAATTTCGGGATGTATTTTTGTGGCAATATGCTGGCTTGGCTTCTCCCTTATGCAAGTCGCTTACATAACGCCGATTGCGGCCTGCATTGTATTAACTCATTGTTTAAGCCTCACACCTTTTTACGCAGATGGGAAAAGTCTGCCCTATTATCAACGTTTATCTGGATGGAGATCATCGTGAAGTCCATGCTATCTGTTAAAAATCTTGATGCTTTTCAAGGTTCAGCGTTTCACTTAAGAATTGATTCGCTCAAAGCAAAAGCCGGTTCAGTAACGTGTATTGTCGGGCCTAATGGTGCTGGCAAAACTACTTTTCTCGAGTGTCTTACTGGAATGCTCAAGCCCTTACGTGGTGAAATAATCGTAAAAGGCATACCCATAACAAATCAGCTTCAGCCTCTTCGGCTAAACATCGGCTATATACCAGATGATGAAGACTGGTTTATTAAGGAACTGACTGCTAGAGAATATTTCGAAGTATTGCTCTCTGTATATAAGGATGCGGGCGTAGTCGCACCAATGGCTGCAGCTATAGAACAACTAGCCGAACAACTCTCTTTTACAGCCTTTGAGCTACCCCTGCAGTACCTAAGCCATGGCAACAAAAAGAAAGTGCAATGTATTGCGGCCCTTATGCATAATCCGAGTGTCGTTATAGTCGATGAAATTCGCAACGGGCTTGATCCCCTCGCCATAATTGCCGTAGAAGCCATACTGCAAAGCCTAGTTAAGAAAGGGGTTTGTATTATTGCAGCTACACATGATCTATGGTGGGCGGAACGTATTGCAACAAATGTCGTTTTACTTAAACAAGGGACAGTTGCCGTCCAAGATAGCCTAGAGCATATTCTTGAACAGCATACACATCTTGAAGATTTGTTTGTCGAGGTAATGAAAGAATCTGCGCTATGAATATCGCAGGTGCAGTGGCAATTGCAGCCTTTGGCCATGACAGCAACAGGCCAAAACGCAAGGCTATTGTATTGTGTTCATCCCTACTGATCATTAGTGTGGTTATTGGCGTGTTTGCTGCGATTCAAATACGACAAAATCCAGTATTACGCTCTTGGCCCTATCCGCATGATGTGCTTTTTGCGCTTACCTTGTGTCTGCAAATGGTTATGCTCGTTTGCTTGGTAAGTTCGCGCGGCATTCTTGACGCTGAAGTCGTAATGATGCGTCTCTTACATCTGTTACCGTTCACTAATCTTAAGCGCTGGCTACTTGTCCATATGCCACAGCTTTTGCTATTAGTTCTGGTTTTAGTGGCATCAGTGCCTGCCCTGCAGGCGTGCCTAACTATACTGGGGCTAAATCTTTTATGGTTAGTGCCCATAGTGAGCGGTGCCTCGTTGAGTGCACTAGGTCTGTGTTATGGATTGCCCAGTAAAGGTATTGCACGTCTCTGCCTTGGCGTACTGTGCGTAACACTAGAGGCTTGGATGTTACGACTGATATTAAATGTCACCTCACTTCCGTCTACCAAGACTCCCTACTACTGTCTCTTTTTATTGCTCGTACTTGCGCCCATACTCAG
>CAZZHV010000017.1:0-4791 GCA_964654135.1 uncultured Candidatus Saccharibacteria bacterium | reverse complement strand
ACGGGTATTCTAACGCTACTGACCGGGGCAATAGCCGGCCTCTTTGCAGCAACTATGATTGGAGCAAAAGCGCGTGATATCAGCAGTCAGTGTGCGGCTGTATTTATTGGCTGCGCACTTTTTTATATGTGTAGTCGCCTGGCATTACTTTTTGGAGATGGAGCCACTTTGGCAGTAGCAGTTCTGTGCGTCTTAATAGCGACGTTAACGCTGGTGACTTTTGCCATTGAGTACAAACGTAATACCTTTATCTGGAAGGAAAAATAATGATTGAACGCAAAAAATCTTCACCCTTAACTGGCGCGTGCGTAGCGCTACTAATTGGATGTCTATCGTGGATTATGCTACTTATCCAAGCCGCTAGATATCTCAGGTCTAGTTCACTACAACAGTATGAGATGACCCTGGGGCCGCTTCATCTTGGTGTACTAACAAAACATATGACAACGAGCGGATTTACTGTTTCGATTCATGTCTCAAAAGGCATGCTGTTATATCTTCTATGTTGGGGAATATGCGGCTACGCCTGGGTATATGTCTCACAGCGTTTCCGCAACAAAGCCTAAGGATGCTCTTGCTCACTAACGTATAATAAGCAGATATGGACCATCGAAATCTCGACTTCTACAGGCTCACTCCTGACGAAACAATAAGTGAGCTGCACACAAGTGAACAAGGTCTCACGGGCACTGAGGCGAGCGAACGCCTTCAGCAATTTGGTGGCAATATTCTGAATGTCGCCAAAAATAGTTCCTGGCTAACAACCTATCTACGACAGTTTAGAGATCTGATGATATTGCTCTTGCTAGGAAGTAGCTTTTTGTCATTCTACCTTAATGATTCACGTACAGGCGTAGTTCTTGTCGCCCTTGTCTTGTTTAACACCACAATTGGCTTTCTCCAGGAATTCAAAGCCGAGAAACTCATGGAGTCACTCGAAAAGCTAGTAGTCGCTAAAGCCTCAGTTTATCGAGACGGGACGCTTATTGAGGTTCCTTCGGCGGAACTGGTTGTAGGTGATGTCGTCTATGTTCAAGAGGGAGACTCCGTTCCAGCCGACGTTCGCGTGCTCTCAGAGGATGAGCTTAGCACTAACGACTTTGCACTTACAGGGGAGAGCAATCCGACTCGTAAATTTGTTCATGCCATTAGTGCCGAAGTGCCCCTGGGCAATCGACAGAACCTTTGCTTTATGGGAACTACTGTTGCTACTGGTCACGGCAATGCTGTCGTAATCAGCACTGCAATGCATACTGAGCTGGGTAGAATTGCTAGCCTCAGTCAAGACACCAAACACGAGGATAGCCCTCTGCAAAAAGAGATGAACAATATTGCGACACGTGTAACACAAGGTACCGTGGTTCTCTGCGTGGTTCTGCTACCACTCGCAATAAAGAGCGGTCTTAATGTTCGCGAAGCTTTTTTGTTCGCTATTGGCATTGCTAGCTCTATTATCCCCCAAGGGTTGCCTGCAGAAATTAATACAGCTCTTGCACGAGCCGCCAATAAATTGGTTAAAGCACGTGCGCTTGTAAAGAAGTTATCTGCGGTAGAAACGCTTGGCGCAACGAGTGTCATTCTAACTGACAAAACTGGTACGTTAACTAAAAATCAAATGACTGTCGAACAATTTCAAATTGGCAGCGATGTTTATGCGGTTACAGGCCGAGGCTATGAGCCGACAGGTGAAATCAGCAAGGATAGTAAACCGCTCACCAAGGATGAATTAGACAAAATATCACTGTTCTTCGTAACGGGAGCTTTGGCGAGCAACGCACATATAAACCAACCCGACAACGAGCATGCTGTATGGTACTGCATCGGTGATCCCACAGAAGGAGCTACCGTAGCTTTGGCTATGAAATCGGGACTTAATCCTGCAAGTCTCGATGCCAAATATCCTGAACTTAAGGAGTTTGCATTCGACTCAGCGCGTAAACGCATGAGTTCAATTCGTGCATACGGCGAACACGAGGAACTGTACGCTTTTGTAAAAGGAGCTTCGGAAAGCATATTGGATCGTTGCACCGAAATATGGGATGGCACACAGGTTCGCGCCATAAATGCCAGTGATAAGAAGCGAATTCTTGAGCAAAATACGC
Organism: uncultured Candidatus Saccharibacteria bacterium; assembly: GCA_964654135.1. Classification (GTDB taxonomy): domain Bacteria; phylum Patescibacteriota; class Saccharimonadia; order Saccharimonadales; family UBA4665; genus CAMLQK01. Next base: position 2,689 of record CAZZHV010000017.1, on the reverse strand, counting down.
TCCTAGCCTCTACGGCTATGCGTAACCTTGCATTTGCCTACCGAGTTCTCCCAGTGGGGAGCGACCCCAAAAAGCTAATCATGGATGATACTGAGTCTCAGCTTACCTGGCTAGGTATGGTCTCGATGATCGATCCGCTTCGCGAAGAAGTACCTGATGCCATGGAAGCCGCTCGCACCGCACATATTAAAGTATCAATTGTTACCGGTGACTACGCCGTTACAGCACAAGCAATTGCTGCGCGAGCCAAATTAACCGCAAATGCCGAAAGTATCGTCGTATCCGGAGAAGAACTGCAAAAACTAAGCGACACACAGGTACTCAATTTAGCTCGCCAAGGCGGTGTTATCTTTTCTCGTGTAGCGCCAGAAGATAAGCTGCGTATCGTAGGACTAGTCCGAGAAAGTGGCCGTGTCGTGGCCGTCACCGGTGATGGTATCAATGACGCCCCAGCCCTTAAGCGCGCTGACATAGGTGTTGCTATGGGCCTTACAGGCACCGATGTCGCCAAGCAATCGGCCGAAATTGTACTGCTCGACGACAGCTTTAACACGCTCATTAATTCCGTTCAGGAAGGACGAACTATTTTCCAAAATATCAAAAAAGGCACGCTTAGTTGTTTTACTTCAAACTCTGCAGAGCTTGTCGTAAACCTCATAAGTCTTGCCTGTGCCACCCTGCTCCACGTGCCGCTTGCTATGTCCGTTATGGAGCTCTTGGCTATCGATATGGTTGCTGAGCTCTTTCCAATTGCCGCACTAGGTTGGGACAGAGCCGATGGTGACCTCATGCACGATAAGCCACGCAACCCACATGACCACATTCTTAACAGGTCTGCGATCATTGATCTGCTATGGTGTGGCGTATTAATCGGTGGCTTCGCATTCCTAAACTATATCTGGTTCTATTATCGTCACAACGCAAATCCCGGGGCAGTTGTAACGGGCAGCGACCTCCACATGCAAGCTACGGCACTTACGTATCTAACTATCGTCATTTGCCAGCTGTGCAACATTCTGCAGCGACGCAGTCGTGAAGGACTTTTTAGCCGCTATCAGCTCCATAACAAACAGCTATGGATGGCCATGACGTTATCCCTCTTCTGTGTAGCAAACATCATCTATAACCCTTGGATCGCCCCATACTTCCAAGCCAAAGCGCTTAGCCTAACCGACTGGATGTATGCGCTAGCTGCCGCAGCGATATTTATTAGCATTCGCGAGATACAACGCATGCGCACCAAGAAACTATCCCTAGTTGAAGTAGCTTAGGCTATACGCAAAGCTTGGCTATAGTGGACAGTTCGGTTGTGTTCCAAATTTTTATAGACGCAAGATCGAGCTGAGCTTTAGCCCTATATTTCTTGGCCTGTTGCTCATCTTGACTAAGCATTGCGCGTCCCGCATTAAGTGCAAAGGCAGTTATGGCATCTGTGGCAGCACAGTCGGCGCCAGCAAGTACCATACCTACATGCAAAGGGTTAAGCGTTAGCTCCGTTGCAAAACAATCCTGCATCGCAGGTGTTAGCGCAACCCCACTAGTAATTCCATGCATGTATAACAAAAGTGCACGGTTGGTTATACTCACCGCCTTTAGGCGTAACTCATCGGGCGCAGACACGTTCGCGAGCAAAATCTGCGCTGCATGTTGTCCATTTAAGGCCGCACCCAAATGATCATTCCGGTTAGTGCAAAGTAAAGCATAGACATGAGTCATGTGAATGGCGCGTGCCGCTACAAGAATCGTGTCAGTATCCTTGCCGCCACAAAGCTGATATCCAGCAACGACGAGTTGGGCCTGTAGGCTATCGGTTTGCTCTAGTTGTTCTAAAAAATACTCTGTAGCTTCGCGCAACTGAGGGTCAAATGTGCGAGCATTGCTGCGCATAGCAATACAGTATTCAGCGATGTCGTGTTCCACCGCTGTCTTGATCTGGTCCGAATTCATTACGACGCTTTCGTAGCCAAACCGAGCGTACGATCTACTTCTGCCTCGAGCGCTGCTAGATCAGCCGAATTATTCGTAATAACTACATCTGCACGTGCCTTAACGGCAGTCATGTCAAGAGAAGCAGCATCGCTCGTACCATGCATTTCTATTTGCTCTTCGGCTATAAATTGTTCAAACGTCTTGTTGTCATCTGGGCGACCACGGTAGTTTTCCTGAATGCGCTTGTATCGCACTTCTGGGAGAGCATCAACCCAAATAACCGAACCATCGAGTTCATGAATACGATCGGCTTCGTATGGGTTGCGTAAGCTAGCCATAACAACACCATCGTACTGATCACTAACCTGTTCGAATGCGGCCATTGCTCGATCAATGAGTACGCTAAGACCAAATTCGTGACGCCATTCCATGCTAAGAGCGCGAGTATTTTCACGTTCAGTTGAGAGCCCGCGGCGAATAAGTTCTTCGCGGAGCAACTCTGTAACTGATATAAAGTAGTAGTTGTGGCGTTGGGCGAGCAACTGACCAACCGTATCCTTGCCCGATCCGTTGGTACCTGCTAAACCGATAATTTTCACGCCGTGCGTCATTTCGTATATGTATTATAAGAGATTGACGCTGTTCTGTCACTACCTATCGGCTGATGATTGCAATAAGTCTGCTATAGCACACCCAATAGGCTGGCCAGTAGCTTGTTCGATATAGGCCCATTGGCCACCTGCATTGTTCTCGATAAACC
>CAZZHV010000016.1:0-24477 GCA_964654135.1 uncultured Candidatus Saccharibacteria bacterium | reverse complement strand
GTTTACGAGTCCAAAGCTGATTGAGCCTGTCCAGATTGGTCGCATACTTCTTATGTTAGCACAAGTTTAGCTAACGATCCTCTAGCAATTCTTGTTGATGAATCTGCTGCTCACGAAACTCACTAAACCTCATGTCGGGTAGGGTAGATTCATGCGTTGGTTCTGGTGCACCTATGGCAGGCTGGTCACCATGGGTAACTTTGCTGGGATTCTCGCCATCACCCTCACCCATGAGCGCGAGAGAGCCAACGCCCACGACTACAGCGAGCGCATAAGCGGGTGCTTTTTCTTTAATGTGGTCTACAATTGGTCGCAACGATTTTTCCATGAGATCCCCCTTAAAGTAATGTACTTATGGTAACATACTTGCTCTAACCATAAAGAGCCTGCTATAAGTGTTGCATGCATAAAAAAGACAAACTTTCAGTGGTGCGCTGGGCACTCCCTTATGCCGCAATTGGATATATCGGAAATGCAGTCGGAACCGCTTACGCGCGCAGCAAGGGTTGGGCCGGCGATGGAGGTGCATTTGACGTTGTATCGCACGCAAATAATTTCTTTGATAGCATAATTGTAACAAGTGCGGCGTCATTAGCCATTGAGACGGTAAGCACGCCAAGAGATGTACCACTTCGCAAGGCGTTGGCGGTTGGTGGATTGGTATTGGGTGTAGGCCTGGGGCTTAATGTGTTAAGCGAGACACACCTTGCGCATGAACGCCCATTTTCCGTAATGTTTAGTGAAGACACCACCTCAGATACTTATGACTTTCTGTACGGATCTACGGCTTCTGCACTTGGAGCTGCTGCTTTCACTAACACTATTCGACGACACGAATATACGGTACAGCCACAAGAAGCCGAAGTGCCTCAATCTTTAGAATAAGTGCTTTAGACGATCACTGGTAGATGGCTTAATATTGCCACTGCAGGAGGCTGGGTCTTGAGTTTCGTCAGCCTTTTTAGCGTCGTTTTTAATACCGTTATACTCTGTCTGTAGTGTCTTGTCGGAAATATCCCCAAAACTAACAAGTAATTTGTCTTGATCCCCAATTTGCATGTTGGTAATCGGTGTGAGGTCGGTATAGTCCTGACCATTTAGCATAATGTGCAACTTCTTGTCGCCGTCCGCCATGTACATAGTTCCGTCTTTGGTTTTCATAAAGTCATCGCCAACAAACCAGCCAATATTTGCAAAGAATTGGCCCCATGTAACAGCGTGGTCATGTACATGAACAACGTCGTTAACTTCGTCATGCATATGGGCACGTTCTTTGGGCGTCAGATTAGAATATGCCGAACACGCAGCAACGTCCTCGTAGTAACTCGCATCTTTAAACGTTTCGCGTTGACCATTTATATAGACCTGAAGGTTGGCATGGTAGTGTGTATGGTCTGGATTGTAGGTAAAGAAGCGGATTCCTAACAGAATGAGTACACCAAGAAAGAGGCCGTATAAGAAAAAGGCTACCTTGCGCTTGTAAAAAGAAGTTGTTGCAGATGGAGTTTCTTCAATAGTCATACCACTATAGTACAGCTAAATTGATATAACCATCAAAATATTGTAAAATATACACGTCAACTACCATTTCCACGAAAGTGGACAACCCGAATGGAAGTAGAAGTGCATTCTATCGAAGAACTCGGCGGACAACTCGTCGAAGGCGAAGCGGTCATGATGTTCCGGCTCCCGGACGATGTACCGTTCACCGCCGCCAGCCTCGAGGCTTCCAAGGAAGCAGACACGGTCTTCGAATCGCTGACCATCATGTACTCGGAAGAGTACGGAGGACTGGTGATCGACTTCTCGGAGCGGCCGACGGAGGCGAATCTTCTTCTGGCGCAAAGCACCCGGCTTCCGCTGAAGGCGAACACGCAGCCCGTCAGCGCCGACCTGAACATCCTGGCCATCGTCAGCGAACGCGGACAAGGACCTATCCTGTACGTTGAGCCGACCCAAGTGGTCAATGGCAAAATGCTGGCCGTGTACATCAGTCGCCTCCGGAAGATCCCTGACCTCAACGTCGACTCCTGGTGGGTGAACTCCTGGCGCGGCGCGCTCGAGATCAGCATCCTCGATGCAGACGACGAACTGGAAGACTTCGACTCGGTCGACTATCCCGCACTGGTCGAGCAGTTCAAACCGCGTTACGCTCACTACGGCATGCTCATCGCAGACTGTGTCTACGATGAGAGCGACAAGCTCGTGGGGGTGCTGCACACCGTGCGCATCCTGAGCGACGAACCGCCGGCGGCACTCGACCTGGACATGCTGCAGCATCTGCCCGGTGTGACTGACGTTCACTACGACGGTGACCCGATGTGGCCTGAACTGTGCGTCAGCACTGCTGGCTCGGAAGTCTTCGCGTACGAAGACCCGCGCAGGTTCATCGAGTCGGTACACGCACTTGGCGTGCTCATCGCACGAACCGCCGGTGTTCATCCGCTCTTCAGGCCTGACCTGGAGTACCGCGTCTATCTGGGCGATCGCAACACCGCACCCAAGCTTGAACATCACTTCGACATCCCGTCGGACCAACCCAAGGAGTAAGGTTACACACAACCTGACGTAGTTGGCATCGGTTGCGAACGGTGAATGATTGCATCTGCAATCTTCTCTCATTTTTGAGACACCGTTCGCACCATGCACCAAGGCGTGAGTATTAAAGAGCTTTAATATTCGCACATCGGTGTAAAAGAATATCGTATAATATATTTTGTCAGTATTCGTGCATCATCTGATGTAAGGGAGAAAATCCTGATGCGTGTTCGGAATCAACCCGAAATTGCGGGTCCGAACGGACGGGAATTGTATGTTCTCGTTCACTCAGACGAGGTGTTCACGCCCGAGAGCCTGATCGCCGAAGCTGAGCTGCTGCGCGAGAAGTTCGGTGTGACGGTGGACGTCCGAGCCAACAAGTACAACGCGGGGTTTCGGCTCCGGTCGTACGACAAGGATGTACGCTTCGTGGGTGTCAATCAGCACAAGTTCAGCTATGCGGTCGATGCCGCAGCTGAGACGCCTGAGGTGCTGTTTGTGTCGTCCATGGGCGGAGCACTGGACCCTCGCCAGCCGCTGAGCCCCCGCACAGTGAGCGAGTACCTGTCGGAGCTGTCGACGCACCACTGTGAGTGGGAGGTGTTCTACAACGAACCGTACCTTTGGGTGCACGCTGGTTCATCGCTCTTCGACCGACAAGGCAATGCCGCTGAGCGTCAACTCAAGCCCAAGTACAAGCGAGCTCACATCGGCGTCTCGGCGACTATCCGCCGTCTCTCTGTCGACACCATCACCATGTGGGTGGAGGCTGTCGATGAGCCGGCGTTCAACAGGGAAGCCGCAGAGGCTCTGGTGTTCGTTTCGGACTTCAAGCAGAGCGGCCATCAGGCGACTGCTCGTCTCGGCGGCAAGCCGTGGCTTGGGCAGTTCGCCAGTTTCCTGTCGGACTTCCTCAACAAGGACAATGTCTGGGGATTCGCGCTGCAGTTCGCGCACGCGCTGGGCTATCACCCGGTCGACGGCAAGTTCACCATCACCTTTGACGGCCGTCACACCATGACGTTCGTTCCGCCGGCGGTGACTGACCGAAGCTGAGCCCCCGCTCGACTGCTGACATACCTCGGGGTGCGTTTTGTCTGATGGCTTCCATCGCATAAAGACAGACGCACCCCGAGAGCACGACCACCTACATTTGCTTAACAAAAAACCGCTCTGTCGAGGCGGTCTTTATTTGTCGATTTTCTGCTGAGACGGACAGTTGTTCATGGCCTCGGTCTCAGTTGCAACCAAAAGCTTGATAACTATTTCGCGGAAGTGCTCTTGTTCTTCGCGGGTAAGCATGCTGTCTACTCGAGCTTGGCTTTCGATACTGAGTTCGTGCATGATATCGTTTCGTACCTTATCGCCATGGTCGGTGAGTTGCACCATTTTGATACGACGGTCGGTTTCGCACTCAACACGCTTAACGAGCTTAAGAGCAACGAGGCGGTCGACGATGCCGGTAACATTAGAAGCATCACAGAACAGAAGGGCAGCAAGCCAGCTCATAGGGTGTGGCTGCTTGTCACTCAAAAAGCCCAACACATGCAATTGCTGTGCGGTTAATTTGTGGGCGTCAGCAACTTCGAGCATGCGTGGTTTCATCCGTAGCATGAGCTCAAGCGTGAGCCAAAATGTGTTGTAGCTTTCGTACTGTTCTTGCATAACGTTTCCTATTATACTTCATTTTGTAAATACTTGACAACATCAAATATTTAGATTTACAATAATTGATGATATAAATTAAAGAAAGGATTGTATGAAAAAGCAATCATTCAATTGGGGCTTGTTGGGTATTCTGGCGCTCGCACAGTTCATGGTCGTACTCGACTCATCAATTGTGAACGTCGCATTGCCAGCTATTCAAAAGGCACTCAATTTTACTGCTGCAGATTTGCAGTGGGTGCTAACAGCTTACACGTTAGCTTTCGGTGGCTTCTTGCTACTTGGTGGCCGCGCAGCCGACCTTTACGGTCGTCGCAAGATGTTTATTGCGGGTATCGCAGGATTTACCCTAACATCTCTATTCGTAGGGTTGTCACAAGACAGTACGATGATGATCATCGGACGTGGCTTCCAGGGCTTATTCGCAGCCTTAATGTCACCTGCTGCTTTGTCAATCGTGCTTACATCATTTAAAGAAGGCGCCGATCGCAACAAAGCACTTGGTGTTTGGGGCGCAGTAGCTGCCGGTGGCGCAGCAGCGGGCGTTCTGCTCGGCGGTGTTCTTACCCAGTATGCAAGCTGGGAATGGAACTTCTTTGTGAACATTCCTGTAGGTATCTTCGTGGTACTGGCAGCACTCAAAGTTGTGCCTGCTCATGCTAAAGAAGAGTCTCACAACGACCTCGATCTTCCTGGTGCCGTATTGGTAACAGGCGCATTGATGGCTCTCGTGTACGCACTTACAAAAGCTCCGGAATGGGGTTGGACAGACGGCAGCACCTTGACCTGGTTCGCTGGTGTAGCAATCGCGCTAGCTGGTTTTGTATGGAACGAAGCACGCGCTAAGCATCCGCTCGTACCACTTAAAATCTTTAAGACTCGTAACCTAACAGGTACGAACCTTATCATGATGCCGTTGATGGCTGCCATGATGTCAATGTTCTTCTTTGTATCATTGTACATCCAGACAGTTATGCATTACTCACCAGTACTCACTGGTTTGAGCTTCTTGCCAGTAACTTTCATTATTGGTATTACTGCGACCACACTTTCTAAGTACGTTGCTAAAATTGGATACAAGCCAATCCTGATGGTAGCCCCACTATTTGTGGCTGGCGGTCTCTTCTGGCTCGGCCACATCCCAGTTGATGGTAACTACTGGATCAATGTCTTCCCAGGCTTGGCGCTTACGGCGTTTGGTATGGGTGGTACGTTCGTGACAGCAACTATCGCAGCTACAGCAGGTGTGCCTGGTGACGAAGCTGGTTTGGCTTCTGGTATCTTTAACACCTCACAGCAAATTGGTGGTGCGCTTGGTTTGGCAGTGCTTTCTGGTGTTGCCGCATCGCACACCACAAACGCTATTGCTAAGTTGGGTCATCAGCCATCACTGATGGAAACTGCCGAAGCTTTGGTTGGTGGTTGGCACATCGCATTTTATGTTGGTGTTGGTTTTGCCGTGTTAGCAGCAACTGCTGCAGCATTGGTTATCAAGCAGCACAAGCATCACTTGGCTAAGTACGCTAACCAAGACGGTACTGCTGCGCCTGTCGCAGTGCACTAGAAACAAGTAGCATACTTTAAAATACACCCGCTTTTCAGGCGGGTGTATTTTTTATGAGCGAGCGAGCCAGGAGAAAGTTGCGCCGCCTGCGCCTGGGTCGGCGTTGACGTTAATTGTGAAGCTGATTGCCCCAACGGCGCTAATCCAGTATTTGGTAGCTGTGCCAAGGTTGTTGGTCGGTGTGATCATGATATTGGCGGCAGTTGGTGTCATGGTAAGACCATGGCTCACAACAATAGTTGTCGTGCCGTTGGCAACAGTAGCTGTGCCATTGGCTTCGGTGGCATAGCCAATGTTGTTGCGCACGATAGTGTTGGCCCCACCAGTTTCGAGCATTGTAATAGTTGGGGCGGAGTTCTGAGACAAGGTATTGCCGGTAATGACGTTGTCACCAGCTCCACCAATACCTTCTTCGCGTATAAGACTGTGCGTTTTGCCGGCGGTGTTCGAGGTTTCAAGTGAGTTACCGGTAACGGTGTTATAGTGCGTATTGAACTCCAGATGGATGCCGGAAACTGGTGTTGAGCCGGCATCACCAATACCGGTAAATAAGTTATTGGCAATAATACATTTGTTAGCAACGATAAAGACACTGTCACCACCGATGCCATCGAAGGTACTATTGACGATCTTGGTGCCTTTAGTGTTCTGGACACGCACGCCGATACAATTGTTTGAACCAGAAACAAAGCAGCAACCCATAACTGTCTGCAGACCAGCTTGATCGTATAACATTACGGGAGAGCCTGATCCAGAGGGGTTGGTTGAGCCGCCGAGGAATTCAAAGTCGCTAGCAACAAACCAGTTTTCGTCGCTTGATGTGGTGTTGGCACCACCGCCAAAACCGGCGCTGCTGCCTGAGTTGTCGAACAAACATGAAATAACGCGGTTGTGGTGGCCAAATGCGCCACCTGTAATTGGGCCAAGTACGAGTCCCCAGTTGTAGATGCTCGTGAAATGTATGCGTTCAAAACTACATTGCACGGCGCCGTTAGCCAAGATACCACCACCGGCTGTCACGTTAGCGGAGTTGCAGTCGAGCGCAAAGTCTGCAAAGTGTGCTCCAACAACGCCGTCTACACCACCATTAAAAGTGAAGATATAGTTGTTAAGGCCATTCTTGGCCTTAAGTATAGTTGCTTCGCGACCACTGCCGACAATAGTGACTGGACCGGTGATAGAGAGCGTTGTGCCAACGATCATGGTGCCCGGCGCGAGGAGCAGAATGCGACCTTGAGCGACTGCATCGTCGATAGCATCCTGTAAGTTCGCGGCATCGTCAGTTGTGCCGTCGGCTGTTACGCCATAGTCGGCACTGTACAGTATTTGCGAGCCCTTGGTGACCTTAGTACTAATACTTGTGATCGAGTTCTGCAAACTTGTTGTTAGGTCGCTGGCAGGTATGCCACTTACTGGCTTTTGGTAAAATGTGCCGTCAGTTCGCAGCTTGAGGCTGCCATCGGTGTTGTGCTCAACTTGCAAAAACGTGTTGAGTATATCACCCCATTGGTTAGTGTCGCCGCCAGGCTGTGGTAAACGAGCCATTACAAATGCATCCTTTTATCTGTACCTCAGTATAGATAAAGCTAGTGCTTATGCGCAACTAATTCTTCTTTTCGAGGATGGCGACGCATTGCTCAAAGAAGTGTAATACGGCCTGCTGTTCGGCAGGTGATAGCGTATCGAGTGCTTCAGTCATAAGCCCGAGACGCTGGTCGCGATGTGCCTGCAGGAACTTCTGAGATTTCTCGGTTAGATAAACATGCACAATGCGCTTGTCTTGATCGTCGTGCTGCCGCTGGACATAGTTATCGGCCTCAAGTTTGTCCACGATAAGACTAGCATTCGGCAAGTGTATGCCCAGCTGGCTAGCAAGCTGCTTCATGGTGGGCGGCGTTTCGCTTAGGTGTATGAGCGCAAGCGTTCGCAAGCCGAGAACACTCAGGCCCTCATGTGAAGATTGAGGGCGTTTGAGCATGCAGACCGCAAAGCGATCACAGAGGCCAGTAAGCTTTTGAGCAATGTTCATTACTTTTTGGTAGTTTTTGCCGGACGGTGACCAGGCCACCAAATTTTGTAGCCGAGCAGCGTTGAGATGGCTGGAATGAGCAACATTGAGACAACGAAGGCGCCAAATCCAATACCAATTGCTACACCTACGCCGATTTCGGTAAGCATACTGAGGCCAGTGAAAGCTAGCGAGATGAATGTACCTGCCAGGATAAGACCAGCAGAAGCAAGGGTTGCCGAACTGTGCTCGATGGCGCGTTCAGCTGCCAATGCAGGCGCATTACCTTCGAGACGAACTTCTTCACGGAGACGGGTGATCATCAGAATATTGTAGTCGGTACCTACAGCAACCACGAAGACGTACAGGAATATTGGGAAGATAAAGACCAGCCCACTGTTTCCACCGAACGTTAAGAAGCCGAGTACACAGGCGCCAAGCGTTGCTACAAATCCAAGACCGACAGTAGCGAGCAGGTAAAGTGGTGCCACGAGGCTACGCAGCAGCAACGCGAGAATAACAAGGATTAGTACCGCTGCAATCGGGAAGACGACGCGCAGGTCACGGTTAACTGCTGCCTGAAGGTCTACATATGTTGCGGTTTCGCCACCAACTGCGATGTTTGCACTAATGCCTGTACTGTGTGCTGCATTGCGGATTGGACCTTTAACGAGGCCCATGGCCTTGTCTGATGTTGGGTTATCCTTGAGGATGACAGCAAGACGGGCAGCCTTGTTGTCTTTGCTAAATACAGGAGGCTGTACGGATGAAACACCTTCTGTGGTGCGCAGTTTGTTACGCAGTTGCGAAAGATCCTTCGTGGTAAGTGCTTTGTTACTTTCAACATACACGTAGGTTGGGCTTGCGACTCCAGCTGCAAAGCCGTTCGTTAGGTCTTTGTAGGCTTGTGTTGATTCTGCCTTTGACGGCAGCTGACTAACCGTATCGAAGGTGCTCTTATATTGCGTAACGAATCCGGCAAGTACAAGGAGTGCAAGCGTCAACGCAATTGTTACTTGACCTGGTTTGCGTGAAACAAATCGTCCAACCTTTTTGGCGATAGTACCTTCGGTTGGTTCGTGCTGCCATTTCTTAGAAGGCCAGAAGATTTTCTCACCAACAATAGCAACAAGCGCAGGAACGAGCGTTAGTGCTGCTAGGAGCATGACCACCACAGAAATAACGAGGCCTGGGGCAAGTGAGCTAAAGAATCCAAGTGAAGCTGCAAAAAGTGCTGCAAAAGCGGCAGTTACAACAAGTGCTGCGGACAAAATAGGTTCACCAGCACGTGACAGCGCAAAACTAACTGCGCCACGAGTATGGTCGCCGCTGCGCAAACGTTCACGGTAGCGGAAGAGCAAGAAGAGGATGTAATCGGTGCCAATACCAAACAATACTACAATGAGCAGCGTAGTGAGCTGACCGTCGACCTTAAAGTCGAATGTTTGGGCTGCGAGTGCGAGCAATGAGGATGAGATGCTGTAAACCAAGCTTACTGCAAGCACTGGCAAGATAGCAGCTACAGGGCTACGGAAAATAAATCCGGGTAGGATTAAGATAAGCAAAATTGTTACGATACTAACGATTTTCTCGGCATTTTTAGCAGAGTCTTCGGTATCGAGTTGAATTGCAACATCACCAGTTACACCAGCCTTCAAGCTACTGCTGCTTAGCTCGTCCTGGAGCTTGCTGCGCAAATCCTTAACGGCGTCGATAACTTTTGTATCTTGCGCCGTGCCATTAAGCTGCACGATACCGAGCTGTAACTTGCCGTTGCTCGAGACTTGGCTACGGTCGCTAGCGGCAGCAACTACCTTGGGTAGGTTTGCGTTGTCGATAGTACGCATAGTCTGGATGATTTCATCTTGGTCACTAGTAGTTAGTTTTTGGCCATCTTCGCGCTTAAAGATAACCATAGCGCTAGCACCACGACTCGACGCAAAGTATTTCTCGGAAATCTTTTGGGCCTCAACGGACTCGTAGTGAGAAGGCAAGAAGCTTGACTGGTCGGTTGAGCTAACATCAGCTAGTTTTGGCGAAAAGTTAATAATAACGCCAGCTGCTATAACCCAAACGGCAATGACAATCCAACGCCATTTCGTAATAAATGTTCCTAATTTTTGGAGCATGCTTTTCCTTTTGTATAAATAGTTACTATATAGTAACTATATTTTGATTACATAAGGAGCGCAAGTGGAGAGACGTATTCCTTGGGCCAATGTTACGATTTGCTACTGTTTCCAGATAATTGCAAGTAAAAGATTTATGGCACCCAGAGCCAAAAATATGAGTGCAGTCTGCTTGTGTCCACCTTTGGTGAGCACAAATGCCGCTATGCTATATAGTGCAAATATGGCCAGCTGTAACCATGGTGACGGCATGCGGTGATCGCTTGTAGGCGCGAAAAAGAAGCTCCATAGTATGACAACGGCAACCGGGACGCCAATGCCAATAACGATGCGGACGAGAGTCGAAGTGCGAAGCGAAAAACCGCCCCAGACAAATGCAACGAGCATAAAAAGTTCAAGAAAAAAGGCGAGACCAAGGTTTAAGGCTTTGAGTATATTCATGATTGTTGTTTGAGCGAGTCAATAATTCCTATAAGATCTGATAATGTAATTTCTGCTTTAATAGCATAGCCGTCAATTTTGTCTTCGACTTTCTCGGCAATAGTATCATCGCCAAGATTGGTCAACAACACAATTTTACACTTTTGACAGCCATAGCTAGCGTCGGCACGAAGGATATCGAGCACCTCAAGCCCATTTCGCTTTGGCATCATGATGTCCAAGAAGATGAGATCCGGTTGAAAACTTTTGGCTACAATAAGTGCTTCATCGCCGTCACCGGCAGTACCAATGGTGTACCCTTTGTCCCGTAGGAACAATTCGTACATCTCGCGGATAAGTTGGTCATCCTCAACGAGCAATATTTTTTGTAGTCCAGCCGCGGCGCCTGCTGACATTTTCTGCTCCTTTTGCTTCTCGTAATTCGGCAAATTTCTGTTCGGTAAATTTCGGTATGGTCACGGTAAATATAGAACCTTGCCCATGATTAGATTCTACCGCAATTGTGCCTCCATGACGCTCAATTATTGATTTTGCAATAAATAAACCGAGGCCAGTGCCGGTGCTGCCACTCTCCAGCCCACCGTGTACGCGGTAAAACTTGGTAAATAAGTACGGCAAGGCGTTTGCTGGAATTCCAATGCCATCATCGGTAATAGTTGCGGTGTAATGATCGCTTTCATCGGTAAGCTTAATGTCCACATGGCCGTTGTTGGGAGTGTACTTAATGGCATTTTCAATAAGATTACCAAAGACTTCATGCATAGCTACGCTGTCGGCAATAACGTACATTCCGGCTTCAGGTCCTTCGTACGCAAGCGTCGTTTGCTTGTTTTCGGCATTAAAGCGAAGATTTTGGACGGACTCTTTAACTGTCGCCGCAAGATCGAGCTTGTCCATAGTAAGTACGAGGGTGCCACGCTCGATTCGCGATACATCAAGCAGATTGCTAATCAGTGAAGCTAGCTCTTCGGCGCTACGACGTGCCTGTTTTATGTAACGCTGGACGTTGTCGATATTCTCAGCAGACTGGTAGGATATAAGTTCAAGATAGCCGCGAATTGTTGAAAGTGGCGTGCGCAGTTCATGTGCGGCCATTGATACAAAGTCGAGCTTCATGTCTTCTAGTTCACGACTCTTTGTTTCGTCATGAACAGTAACAATTGTTTGCTCGCCGGCCTTGACTACGATGAGGTTTACGAAGTGAATGGCGCCGTTTTTGCCAACATACTGTAGGTCGTAGTGAGTATTCGTGCCTTCTGCATTGTAGTCGACGTTGTATGGTCGCTGGTTTTGTGTCCAGGGAAAGAGCGCAGTTATGTGTTCGCCGACTGGCGGTGCAGGTCGTTCGCACAGCTCGGCGGTTGCTCGGTTGGCAATCAGTACCTTACCAGATCTGTCGACGGCTAGGATACTGTCGGTTGTACTGTTAAGAATCACCTCCAGCTGATGGCGCTGGCGGTCGAGGCGGTCAATAAATAACTGTAGGTTGGCACCCATGGCATTAACGCTGTCGCTCAGAGCGCCAATTTCATCGCTACGGTTCATGGTGATATGCTCGGTAAAGTTTCCCTTACCAATGCGTTCTGCTACACGCGCGATTTGTAAAATTGGCTTGCTAATGAAACGGCTAAGCCAGAGGCTCAAGAACGCCATAAATATAATTGCTGCTGCAGACAGACCAAGACCCAAGTATGACACGCGGTCGACATTCTTATATATAGTGCTCATTGGTTGTTCATACACAACGCCCCAATCGGTGGCGGCAATTTTCTGATAAGTTGCCATAACATCAACACCCTTTTCGGATGCACCTTGCATACTATGCGGAGTCGAGCTCGAACTGGCTAAGCTCTGCTTAAAGAGCGAAACAATTGGAACGCTCGAAAGGTCTTGGTGCTGATTGGTATACGAACTGTCGGGGTGAGCAATTACGACACCTTTATCGTCGACAACGTACGCATAGCCGTTTGTTGATGAGCTAGCTGTTGAAAGTACAGAGTTCCACAAGTTTTCGAGGCTAACTTGCGCAATGAGTGCCCCCTTAATATCTTGCGGGTTACGCACAAGTCCCGGCTCAGCGGTTGATAACGTACCAAGCTCTTGAGGAGTGGTAAAAGTAACGAGTGGTACGGCAATGGTAATGGTCGGATGACCACTCTTATCAATTGTTACCGGACTTATGTAGTCATTACCCGCATAATACGTGACAACCTTAAATGCATCACTTTCTTTAACGTCTTGAAGCGTTGCGTTCTTGAGGTCGCTGGTGAGAGCAACAATTTCTTGGCCGCTCTGGTTAACGAGCGCTGCCCGTGTAATATCTTTGTCTTGATAGAGAAGGGTGCTTATTTCGAGCGGTGTTTTGCTGGCGTTAAACTGCTGTACGCTTGGGCTCTGCGAGTGGACAATCAGCGTGCGAACCTTATCAGTAATGAAGCTATTTACCTCGTTACCATTATTCTGCGTGAGAAGTGCCTGGCGTGAACGTACGTCATTGACGAGAGATTGGCGCTGTGAATTGGTCCAAAAGAGGTTGAGCGAAAGCAACGGAATAATTGTCGCAGCCATAATAAGCAGCAAGATCTTCGGTCGTATGCCAAGTTTAATAGGCTTAAGCATTATAGGTAAACTATAGTCATCAAAGGCCCCTGTGTAAACAAGATATTGACAGGCTTTATAACGACGGTTACGGTTAAAGTAATAATTTAGGTGAAATATATGAACGAAGATCTCATCAAACCTGACACAAACAAGCCTGTTGTGCCTGATATGGATAGCCACACACCCTCGATTACATCCGAGACCGAAGATATACCAGCGTCAAAATTACCAACAACCGACGTTGAGACACCTCAGTCCACTACGCCAGAAGAAGTCCCTAAGTTTTCTACTCCGTCTCCATCAGCTCAGCCGCCAGCGCCTGTCGAGCCGCTTTTACCGGCAGCTCCACAGCCACCTGCTATGCCTCAACCAGCATCGCCTACAAACACTTTGGCTCCACAGGCACACAAAAAACCATGGCTACGCCTTGTACTTATAGCTGTCGTGGCCTTGTTAGTGGTCGCAGGCATTGTCTACGCAGCATTTGCAGTCGGATTTAGCCGCGGTCACACCGCAGGCAGGAACGACCAAGTAGCGGCATCTGAGGCTATCGCCATCAAAGTGCCCGAACACGCCACCATGGTGGCTCAGTGTACCGCAGGCGCTGGAACGCAGTACGTTATGCCAAGCGATATACCACAAGGTCCTATATATAACGTTTGGAACAACAAAGTCACGGGCATTGAATTCATGCTAGCGCAAAGTAAGATTGCAGCCAACAAAACACTCGACATAGCACTTAATAGTCAGAAATATGACCACATAGATGTTATGTATGAGGCAGCAGGACATGCTGGCTTTACAGAACCGCATTACCACATTGTTTTATCTATGATTTCATACAAAGAAGAGCAGAAAATCACCTGTGACTCGAACAACACTAGCCCTACGCACGAATCGCACGATATGTCCTCAATGGATATGTAATTTACGAAAACATCTTTGCAACAGCGTGAGGAATGGATGTAATCGGCTTAAGGCGCAGGCTATCGAATGCGTGCGCCCAAGGACTCTCACGGCCCTTAATAGTTTCGGTTAGTATCATGGCAGCCGCGGTGCCGTTGGTAAGCCCCCATTTATGAAAGGCTGTAGCGACATAGAGATTTTTAGACCACGGGTACATTTTGCCAACCAGCGGAATATCGTCGTAGGCAAGATAGTCTCTGTCCGACCAGCGATGTGTTATTTCGGTCACGCCAAAGTGTTTCTCTGCGTAGTCAGCGAGTTTTTTGTAGCGTGCCAATTTGTTGCCGCGCAGGCCTGATATATGCGAGTTGCCGCCGATCAGGATTTTTGATTGATTCTGCACGGTAATTGGCAAAATGGAATATTCGGAGTCGTCTGGGGAAATATACATACCTGCTTGCTTTGATTTTTTGGGGAGATTTCCGGCCACAATATAAGATTCGCGTGGATATTCCAGCAGGCAATATGTTCCTCGGGCAGCCAAGGGTAGGGTGGGCACATTGGTGGCGATAATAATATGGTTTGCGATCACGGCGGCGGTTCGTGTTTTGACGACACATTGTAGGCCATCGTGAATGCCAGTAATGGTACTGCGCTCAAATACGTAGCTCCCGTTACCATCTATAGCTCGCGCAAGTCCTAGGAGATATTTTTGGGCATGCATTTTGCCCTGGTGAGTAAACTTAACAGCTGCTTTTACGTCAAAAGGTAGTGGGGTGGTTGCCTCAAAGCTGGCCGGCAGGCCAAGCGCTTCAGCCGCCTTGGCTTCTTGCTTGAAATCCGCAACACGTTTGGCATCACGTGTAAACACGTAGCTATCGTCGCGCTGCCAGTCGCAATCGATGTGCTCTTTCTCGATAATTTTGGCAATTTGATCAACAGCGCTTAAATTTGCCTGTGCGTACGAACGAGCTATGCTGTTGCCATGTTGTTTTTGTAATTCGACGTAAATAGTATTGTGTTGAGCAGTCACTTTTCCTGTTGTGCGACCAGTAGTGCCACCGCCAACAGAACTTTTATCAATAACTGCTACGCGCAAACCAGCGCGCTTTAATAAAAGACCAGCGGTTAAGCCGGTAATGCCGGCTCCAACGATTGCAACATCAACCTCAGTATCCCCAGTGAGTGTCGGATATGTGGGTGATTTGTACGCTTCCCGCCAGAGAGACGTTTCGTGCTCTGGTAACTGTAACATACACCCAAGATATACCTGGTTACAGGGTGCTGCTGTGATATATTTACGATATGTACCTCTATGCTTGTGAGCTATTTTTGGCTTTTAGGCGCATAGCAAATATGATGGCGTGGATGCTCAGGAACATCAAAAGCATACCTGCAATATGCAGGTAGCTATGCAAAGTTCCGTCGTTTAGCAGTAGCCCACTTACGCTGGCGGCACCCAAAGAAAAAAGCGTGCCTTGGCTGAGTATTTCATAGTTTTTGCTATTGGGTTGTCGATTGGCGGCAAGGAACCCGTGCAGCACAAGTGATGTAATACTCAAGATAATATGCAACGCTAACATAGCTTTATAATAGCATGCCGAGCTGTGTTAGGCATGCCTTAAAGTTGGGACCAAACGTATTCAAATATAGCCCGTTGTGAATCGGTGATTTGCTTGTTTTGAGTAATTACACCAAACACACGTTTGCCAAAATCGAGTACCGCTACTTTGTCGTCGTAAATGTATGTTTCACTAGTAAAAGGTACGCTCTGCGGCAGTAATTTTGTCTGGCGTAAGTGGTCGCCGTCACTTGCTTGCAGCGCTTTGCCGAGTTCGTTATTTACGGCTAATACACGAATAGGAATGTGTTTTGCAGTTCGCTCTTTAATGAAGAGCCCATGAGCTTCCATGTCAAAAATATGTTCCTCGGTGCTCTGGTTTGACCACAGGAGGATTTCGGACTTAGCTTCCAAAATATCTTTCCAGACGGCCTGCAGCCCGGCGTTGTCTTCAAACGTACGGACGCTTGGACGTGTTGTGGTTGCATGATGCGCAGCCTGGAGTTCGGGCAGAGCATCTTTAAATGCCAGAGTATTGCGTCCAAGTGAGCGATGTTTAGCTTCGAGTTTGCGTAGAAGCGTTTCTGGCTCGGCTGCTACAAAGAGTTTTTTATAGGTCTTGTGGTCTTCCTCGGCTAAGCCCATGCTAACCATTTCTGCAGCAATAAGGTAAGCAGTGGATCGTTGCAAATGAGCAGCTTTAATTATCTCGGTGAGCGTAGCGGCACCCAATTTGAGATTGGCTCGATAAAACTTAATATGTTTATCCGAGCAGCCCAGTTGCATGAGACATTGTATAAGAATTCTATCCATATTATACAGTATATCATCTGTATTTAATTAGTTGTCTAATAATTTTGGACGATATTTAGACAACAGATACGCAACAGTGGTGAGCTCGAGCACCTTATTTTCGGTTTTTTGTATGTTTGGCCATTATCTCTACACTAGTACGCATGACACACGAACAATCCAAGCCGACAATCCTCCTCGCATATGGTGGTGAATCTCCAGAACATGATGTATCTATCGCCTCAGCAACCAATGTCTATGGTGCACTCGATAGGTCACGGTACGCAGTGCTACTTTGCTATATAGATCGTAACGGTAAGCTTTGGTATTCAGAAACAATCGAGCCGCAAACTACGCATACACTAGTGCCAATTTTGGGTACATCAACAGTCGAATACGACGGTGTGCCGTATCACATCGATGCTATATTTCCTGTGCTGCATGGTCAAAATGGCGAGGATGGCACCATTCAGGGGCTAGCTCGTTTACTGCACACGCCAATTGTTGGCTGCGATGTAGCTGCCTCAAGTATTTGTATCGACAAGGTGCTAACTAAGCAGCTCCTTGACTACAACAATATTCCGATTGTGCCATTTATGGTGTGCTACAAGAATGAGGCTTATCCAACATACAAAGACGCTGCCTCAAAATTAGGGGTAACGTTATTTGTTAAGCCAGCGCGTCTTGGGTCATCGGTTGGTGTTAGTAAAGTTACCGACGAGAAAACATTACGGACAGCACTTGATGCGGCCTTTGCGCTCGACGATAAAGTGTTAATCGAGGTTGGTATTGCAGCGCGCGAACTCGAAGTAGCTGTGCTGGGCCATAATGCTCAGCCGCAAGCGAGTGCTGTAGGAGAAATTATTCCCGACCGTGAATTTTATAGCTTTGCGGCAAAATATGACACTGAGGCGACGTCCCAGGTTAAAATTCCCGCAAGCATACCAGACGAAACGGCAGAACGTATTCACGACTATGCAATTCAGGCGTTTACGGCACTGCAATGCGAAGGGCTGTCGCGTATCGACTTTTTCGTAGACCCAGCAGGCAAGATATATCTAAACGAAATCAACACACTGCCTGGTTTTACGGACATTAGCATGTATCCGCAGTTGTGGCAGCACGAGGGCACGAGTTACACCGAGCTACTTTCTCAGCTTATCGAGCTTGCTCGCGAAAAATAGCTATGTCTTTAGTTTGCGCCAGCCACCAGCCTTGTTGTTGGCAACAATCGCTTTGAGCAACTGCAGCAATGCGTCTACATTTATTGTGTCGTGTTCATATATTTGGATTGCGCGAGCAGTAGCATTGCCTTGCCCTTGGTTAATGATATGCATAGGGTCCGCAGCAATGGGATCGTAGATAAAAATAGTAACGTGGTCTTTGGTTGCCATCAAAGCGCAAACGTTGCCGTTAAGCACAAAGTAGGGGAGGATGCTGCGCTTAATCGTTTCTTCGATTGCTGGATCAGCTTGATGCGCAAGCTCGCGTACTTGCACGCAAATGCGCTGTTGCCACTCGGGCAAGGTGGCTATATATTCATCAACTCGCAGATTAGTCATTGCTTTTCTCCTTAGTACAGTTTTTCGCCATTGCTGAGCATCGTGATAAACTTTTCGATACGAGCTTTGCGAGTTTCGGGCTTTTTGGCTGTTTGAACGCGCCAACAGAATGCGTACGTGTTGGTTTTGTTGAGTGTGGCAAAGAAAGTTTTGGCACGAGGATTTTGATCGAGGGCAGTCTGAAAATCTTCTGGCACAGTCATTGTGGCTGATCCGTCGTATGCGTTGTCCCAAGTACCATTTTGTTTGGCGATATCAATAACGGCCTGTCCGGCGGGCTGTATTTTGTGAGCCTTTAGAAGCAGATTCACCCTGTCGATATTAGTTTTTGACCAAACACTTCGGGCTTTGCGCGGCGAAAACTTTTGCAGTTTAAAATTCTCATCGTAAGCGTTTAGAAGGGAATCAATCCAGCCATAGCAGAGCGCCTCCTGAACGGCATCTTCGTAACTAACGGTAGGCATGGTCGACGCCTTTTTGGCGAGTTTTAGCCAAATGCCGGTCGAGCTGGTGTGATTTTTGTCGAGCCAGTCATGAAATTGTTTTCGTGTTTCGAATAGTATAACGGGCAGCTCTTTGTGCATTTCCATGGCCTTAGAATACCAGTAAATGTATGG
Organism: uncultured Candidatus Saccharibacteria bacterium; assembly: GCA_964654135.1. Lineage (GTDB taxonomy): Bacteria > Patescibacteriota > Saccharimonadia > Saccharimonadales > UBA4665 > CAMLQK01. Next base: position 6,093 of record CAZZHV010000016.1, on the reverse strand, counting down.
CTATACGAGCTGCGCAATTTTGTCACAGAAAGCGTCGGGGTATTTGACGCGTAGCATTGCCGCCGCCTCTGCAGGTGCAAACCAATCGTAGGCAATGTGTTCGTCTGATATTGCAATAGTTGCGCTCTCAGGTGCTTGCACACTGTAAATGTTGAGTATCAAGCCAACCGAACTGTCGCCAAGTGGTATGCGAATATTCGACAGAACCATGCCAACCTCAACTGGCTTCTCCAGTCCAATCAGGCCAGTCTCTTCTTTGACTTCACGCTCAAGAGTGCTAATAACTGTCTCGTCCTTTTGAATGCGGCCGCCGGGAAGGTCCCAGTACGCTTGTTTTTCGGCTTTGAGCTTTGCAGGATTGACCTGCAGTAGCAAGATCTTGCCTTGCGAGTTACGTACGAGCGCTTTTATGCCAAGGTGAAAGCTATCTTCCATTACTTACTTGCTAACAGTTCAATGACGTTATCGGTATGATCGGCTTTGACCGTGCGCATAAAATCCTTAAAGAGTACTTCGTCGTAAGATTTGACGTCATCAACTGCAAACCCAGCTGTTTTGACATAGTCACTAATAGATTCTTCTGTGTGAAAGTAGCGACCATAGGAATGTGTAGTCCCGTCTGGATTGGTGCTTGTGCGCGTAGTAAGGCCTGTTTCTGGGTCGAACGTCGCATCACTGGCTGTCGCGTCAGGGCATTTCGTTGAACGAACAACGATGAATAGTTTGTGACCAGGTTTAAGTACACGATAGAGTTCGGCTAATGCGCTGGTAAGCGTCTCTTTTGATAAATAGTGGAGCACGAGCCGAGCGTAGATATAGTCAAAATAATCATTGCCGTAGGAAAGTGGCTTCGCAACATCCTCAATTTTGGCTTCAATCTGATCTTCGTGGTGTTGTTCGATAATATATTTTTCGGCAAACGCAACGCCTTTTTCGTCAATAGTAGTGGCGATAATATGACGTGCTGGATTAGCCTCTGCCATACGAATCTCTGCGACGCCGCCAGTGGAAATGCCAATACTTAAGACAGTAAGGTCGTTATTGGTTAATGCTGCAATGCCGTGATCTTCGCTGATTGATGCTTGTATGTTCATGTTGCCTAGTATACTCGAAAAACGTTACTTATGACTTAAACAATGCCCGAAACCAGCTCTGTTGCACGAGTTTACGTGCGATAGGAATTGCTCCTAGCACAAGGAATAATGTAGCAGCAAAGTACACGGGAATAAGCCACGCCGCGTAAGCGTATAGGCTCGCCATAAAGAGCACTTCTTGCGGCTTGTCATGTGTGTAGTAGGCAGTTACTTTGTCACCCACCTGCTTTAGAAAGAGTTTACCGAGTGGATTGCCTTGTTTGTATTCACCAAAGTAGCGGTCATCTTGCACGTAGCGCTGGCCATGAGAATCAAAATATTCGTAGACAGGATAGAGGCGTCGGGAATGGTCACACGTAAAATCACGTCTGCCAGAACGGTCGCCAGTACAGCTAGCATCTATACCCCCGATACGAATGACGGTTGCCGTAGTTTTTGTCATTTGCTTACTGGCTAATATTTGCGCCCCGAAAAACCAGGGAATTTGGATAACGAGTAAGGCAATGCCGGTAAATAGTAGTTTTTGTCGAAGAGTTATGATGCTTTTGCGTCCATAATAATGCGACCACGGAATCCGCCACGCTCAGCTGCTTTGCTGGTTTGTACTGCTCGAATTTCGTGCTCAGCAAATTCGAGTGCTTCTCGAAGTGTTTCAAGCACTTCGCGCACATCTGCCATTTCTTCTTTTTGGTGATCTACGCCTACGGCGTGCTTGAGCTCGGTAGCTTCCTCAACCAATTTGGCAAGGAGATGCTGAATATATTCTTCTTTTTCGGCAATATGAGTAGGTGCAGATTGGCCGTTGCGTTCAACTATCTCTGGAATACGATCTCGTACCAGCTTTGGGTATTGGTTTTCGATTGCTAAGTCTGTTTCGGTATGAGTATGTTTCATGATGCCAGCTACTTCTTACCTATCTTACCTAAATGAGTGTCGGTAAAGCCGGTGTCGTGCTTGAGGCCGTAGCCCATCATTCGATCCATTGCAATGTGCGCGACCCAAATGAGACTTCCACCAATCATAAGATTGCTTGAGGTTGCCGTGCCGACTACAAGCAGCAGTAACGGTATAGTTAGGCTATGACCGATGTTGTATATGTGGGCGCCTAATTTGTTATTTTTGGCGTATCCGACCATAAATACATCAATCAAAAGTAGAAGTACTATAAACAGCAACAAACTGTAGTGCAGGTGTATATAAAAATAGAGACAGGTGAGCAGACCGGCTGCCGCTTCGATGCGTTGATATAAAATAGGGAGTTTCATAACGCCAGTATACCAAAGACATCGGCACTTTACTTATACTGATGTATTGTTTATAACAAGAACATCTATGAGCCCTGAGCGAATCCTTACCGATCCCGAACGTGAGAACATGCCAACCTACCATATTCCAGAAGTAATGGTATTGGATTTTGATCGCATGCTCGGCGACGTTTCGGCATGTATGCAACGATTTTATACTGCTGCCGATCTTGAGGGTATTGATACGGCGAGTATCATTGCGGCTCGTAAGAATATTGAGGACGATGGCGGCTCCTTCGAGCCGCTTTCGTACGTCAAAGAGCAGCTCAATGAAGATTCGTATGAAAGCTTTTGTAGAAACTTTATCTTCCGGCAGGGCCCGTCAATATTGTACCCTGACGCACAGCGCTTTTTGTCGATACTGCAATATGCCGACGTTCCCCACATTGTTATGACGTATGGGGTTAACCCCGAATGGCAGCAACTTAAGCTCAAGGCTAGCGGTTACGCGATGGGCTATACCATTACGGATACACCAGATAAGGGCGCGTCCGTAATGGCGCTGAGGTCAACTACGGACACGGGTGAGCCGGGCTCGTTTAATATGTACGTTGCTGCACACGGTCGGGCAAGATACCGTGCCGATACGCTGACATTTATTGACGATAAAGCAGCAGCTTTTGCTAACTTTCCCCAGGATGCTGGCTATAAGGGTTTTTGGCTGCAAAGAGGCGAACTATTGTCTAGCCAGATGGGCGAAGTACCGCCTAATGTTTGTGTCATCCAGAGCCTCGATGAGCTCATGGTTACAGAGGACGGCGCTACGGTTATTGGAGAAGTACCCGAAGAAGCACCATACCCTAGTAAGCGTGACAGATGGATGTTTAGTCCGCCGCGCCAATACTTATATCGACCAGCTTATGAGTCTATGGCTGTATATTTGCCTTTGCGTGACGATGCAACCATTCTCGAAGACGGTTTTAGCAGCTACGAATCGTTTTGGACCGTACCGCAGCTGGAGTACAGGCTGGGTAAGATGGTCAGTTCTGGCCCAGTTGACTTACCGCAGGGCTAAAAGACTTACGCTGGTATGACCTCTGTATTCTTTTCTTTTGTTATACCAAGCTGGTTTCTGCGGATTATGAGCATGGTAACAAACAGACCGTTCATAAAGACAAGCGAGGCAGGGTATAACACGGTAACGGCTGTGTAGTTGCCGAGGGCGGCAATCGCGATAACAAACTTTACGGCGGATAGGGCGAAGGTGATTAGTGTTTCTTGTGCAGGGTTGTGGTATGCCTTCCTAAACGTAGGTGCAAAGCCTAATGCGTCGATTATTGTAATAAGAATAACTGCCGTTAAAGGCGATTTAGTAAGTGCCCAGACACCCATAGCCAGAAATGCTCCGATAAGGCAAAGCCAATCTGATTTTGTGATGTTCTTTTCGCCGCGCGAGATCGCTGCACCGAGAATAAAAAGTGAAACAAGCGCGGTGAATCCGGTAACCCAGGCACCAGCTTTTGCACCGTCTTTAATTTGAGCCACAAATGCTATGGCTGTTAGCAAAAACCAGACAAGCCAACTAAATGCATGAGGTTTTGTCTTGCCGGCAAAAATGTCGCGAAAATATGGTATGTAGCTAAAGAGCGCAATCAGGGTGGCTGCAATTCCTAAGGATGTTTTCATACGTTAACTATAGCAAACAAAAGACCTTCGATGAGGAAGGTCTTGCTTTGTAGAAATCTTGGGGGATGGGGAGGCAGAGGATAGGAGCGTAAAACGGAGGGTGTCTTGGAGGACGTTCAGTTGTGTTGTGCTTCATACTATCGTGCCTCCGTGCGAGGACGCCAGTGAGCGAAAGAGCTCGGTCTGGCGTCCTCGCCGGTGGTCCTAGAAGTGCCTCAAGAGGCGACTTCCGTCATGAGATGGAGTTCAGGAACTCCAGATGTCGTCGAGGCTGCCCCAGCCGTCGGAGGAACCTCCGTGGTGCCGGCGACTGCCGTGGCCGTGGCTGGCGGTGATGTAGGCCCCGGGGTTGTGGACTCGACGGCCCTGCGGGATCGGCGGAACGACCTGGTGGTCCTGGGGAACGCCGAACTGCTGGGTCGCGAACGCGACGAAGGTGTTGATCTCACCGGGGTCGAAGAAGACGCACCCGTACTGGCACACGTCGACGTTGACGCCGTTCTGCTGGACCTCACTCATCGGAGCGTTGTGCTTGGGGCACAGGATCTGCTGTTTGCCGAACATCGTTGTGTTCACTCCATTCCGTTGACGGAACACCAGACTAAATTATCAGGATTGTGCAGCGCCGTCAACTGTATTGTGTGTTTTTTGTTTTGCCGAGAGGCCAGGCTGATCAATGATGCAGAGCGGCAACGAATCTTCAATTTCTGCAGCTTGTGGTACAAGAATATTACTGAGATGCAGCCCGTCACGCTGTAGTCGGAGGTCGTTGAGCCCGTGGTGTAATTTGTTGTGTCCAACTACATCAGTAATACGCTGTTTAATGCGCAGATTCATGGCGTCGAACTCGCGATCTTTTTCTGGATGCGGATATGTCTTATCGCTCCAGTCGGCATATGTTTCCCAGCCATCCATATATTGCTGACCAAGAAGGTAGGCGTTATGAACAGAGCGAAGTACAAAATACTGCTGCGGGACGATTATATTACTGTTGGTTTTCTCCAGATGGCCGCCTAGAGCACCCAGGAAGTTGAACTGCGATATGAGATTTTCTGGTTTGATTGGTTCGTCGGATTCATGACTATGCTTGCTGGTTGTTGGCGAGCTAACTTTTACCACAACATCGTCGATCAATCTTACATACGAATATTTCCCAACGCCGATAAAACGTCCGCCAATGTGGCGTTCAGGTGAGGGGGTTTCTTCGAACATTTCCACTATCTCTTGAAGAATTTCGGATTGTTCAAGTACTTCGTGACCTTCAGGGTTAAAGTACTGGATGGGTTCGGAACTATATGACATAGATGAAAACTATAAACTATTACAGGAATAAAGCAAAAAACCCTTCGACGAGAAGGGCGGAGTGGAAGGGTGAGAGCTATAAAATATGAGGGCATACTATGCGCTCAGAGCTCTCACCCTTCCGGATTACTGTTCGTACACTCACCGCCATACCAGCGTGAAGAGCGGTACCCAGACCGAGGAGTAGATGACACCCGCGAGGATGCCGAGAACGACTCGGTTCGAGCAGTCTTCGCGCTTGAGGGCGACGCTCGCTGCCAGCGATCCGAGGACCACTGAGTTAAAGAGCAGACCGGCGAAGCCGAAGCGACGCTGGAACCAGCAGGCGGCCTTCAGGAGCGGGTCGCGCAGGGATTGTCCGACGCTGGTCAGGTGTAGTTCGAGCAGCGACAGCAGGCTTGCGCCGATGATGAATACGATCAGGGCCAGCAGTGTGCCGTTGCAGTGGAGCCAGTGTTCGGCTGCATACAGGATTCCTCCGACGATTACTCCTTCGCCGATGACGAAGATGAGGAATACGACGTAGAACCATACGACGTTTGCACTGCGTGCCTCACTTGTGTCCATGTTGCTTCCTTCCGGGAGGGCGGGTTCTGTAGATGATTGGGGATAAAAGCATCGTGTGCGTGCGCTTATTTCCAATCACCTTGAGATGTACAACCAGCAATATGTCAAAGTACCTCAGAGTTAGTCTAACTCAATGAAGTAGAGTAATTATACCATAAAATTGATATAATTTCAATACTGGGACTCGTACTCTGTTGGCA
>CAZZHV010000015.1:6885-26816 GCA_964654135.1 uncultured Candidatus Saccharibacteria bacterium | reverse complement strand
AGGTGGTTTTTGATTGAAATAATTTTGGCTGGGGATGAGGGATTCGAACCCCCGATACCGGGACCAGAACCCGGTGCCTTACCACTTGGCCAATCCCCAATATATGTGGTTAACGTACGTTATTGTAACAAAGTTCTTGGATAATTTCCAGCCCTAACGGGTGGTGGGGAATGCTCTCGCGATTTGGTGTTGATTTAAATCGCGAGAGCAGCCCGTCTATCTGTTGTGCTATGCCTGTACTACAGTTTTAGCTGGGTTGCGGAGTGACGATGTTCGTCAGCTGCGACTGGCTCGCTTGGAAGTCGCCTTCTTGGCAGCGGTCTTCTTCGCGGTCGTCCGCTTCGTGGTGGTCGTCTTGCGCGCCGCCGTCTTCTTGGCCGGTGCGGCCTTCTTGGTCGCGACCTTGGGCCGTGACGTGGTGCCGTCGGCGCCACTGGACAGCGAACCCTTGGGTGCCTTCTTGACGACGCAGCCGTTCTTGGGCAGCTTGCGCTGGCCAGCGGTGAGCTCCTTGAAGTTGGCGCCGGCGCGGAAGCGCGGGACGCTGGTCTTCTTCACGCGGACGCGCTCCCCGGTCTGGGGGTTGCGGGCGTAGCGAGCCGGTCGGTCGACCTTCTCGAAGCTGCCGAATCCGGTCACCGAGACACGGTCACCCGCGACGGTTGCGCGGACGATGGCGTCCAGTACGGCGTCCACCGCGTCGGCTGCCTGCTGGCGACCTCCGACCTTGTCGGCGATGGCTTCGATGAGCTGTGCCTTGTTCACGAGGCGACTCCTAAAAGTCGTCGAAGGGGTGTCTCTCCACAGATAGTGGGTGAGATAATTATAAAAGAAATACGGCAAATAACCAAATTATTATGTCCATGGCGCTGAAGGTTGGCTGCTGTATTTTATGTGTTAGATTTGCCAAGCCAGCATCGTATGGTACAGTAGGGGTACTTAACAACTAAAAATATACAGAGTGCAGTGAGAGATCTAGCTTGACGACCTGCCAGCAACCTACCGAGAAGTCGGTGTGGTGCTCCATCTAGCCCGCCTGAAACAGCGGGAAAGATATTTTCTCTTTTGATGAGATATCCTTTCTTGGCTGTGATGGCAGAGAAAGGATATTTTTTATGCCAAAATTAACCCAATTCGCCAGTGAGTCAGTCTGTGCCGGTCACCCCGACAAAATTGCCGATCACATTAGCGACGCTATTGTCGACGCGATTCTTGCCCAAGATCCCAACGGCCGAACTGGCGTAGAGGTGCTTGTGGCAGCCGACCGCGTTATTTTAGCCGGAGAAGTTAACACCACGGCGTCGGTAGACTTTGTAGCGTTAGCACGAGAACAAATCCAACGCCTCGGGTATACAAATCCAAACTGGGACTTCTCGGACAAGTCAACAATTGATAACTACATTCATCAGCAATCACCTGAAATCTCTGTAGGAGTAGACGACCATGGGGCGGGTGATCAGGGCATGATGTTTGGCTATGCCACCAACGAAACACCAGAATATCTACCGCTACCAATTACGCTTGCACACGCACTTACTAAGGCGCTTGATACAGCCCGCGAGCAGAAAATTCTCCCGTACTTGCGACCAGACGGCAAAGCCCAAGTGGTCGTTAACTACGAGAACGGCAAACCGGTAAGTGTCGAACACGTAACTGTAGCCATTCCGCATAACGAAGACATTACACTCGACCAAGTGCGCAAGGACGTCTTTGAGGAGATTATTACACCCGTGCTCAAGAAGTACGAACTGAGCGTTAAGCCAGAGCAAGTAGTAGTTAACGGCACGGGCGTTTGGTATACGCCAGGTCCAACATCTGATGCGGGCCTAACTGGCCGTAAAATTGTCGTCGATGGATACGGCGGTTTTGCACGAGTAGGCGGCGGGGCATTTAGCGGTAAGGACCCAAGTAAGGTAGATCGCTCAGGCGCTTACGCGGCACGTTATATTGCCAAGAATATCGTGGCTGCTGGCCTTGCAGACGAAGCCGAGGTCGCACTAGCCTACTACATCGGTGCCAAAGAGCCCGTTTCGTTTACGATCAATACCTTCGATACCGGTAAGAAGAGCGAAGAAGAGATATATGCTTTTGCAAAAGCTTTGCTCGTGCCGTCGGTAAAGAACATTATCGAACAACTCGACTTACGCCGTCCAATCTACTTGCAGACAGCAGCCTATGGCCATTTTGGAAAAGAGGGTTTGCCGTGGGAATCTATCAAGCAGTAGCTGGCTAAAAATACCAAAATATGTTATAGTTAGTCTGTCACGACCGTGACATTCGTCCCCCAAGGCAACTCGGAGGAAGTACATGAACGGTATCAGGAACGGAATGATCCAGCAGGCTTTCTGCAGCGGTTGTCGCCGTCCGTGGGAGCAGTGTCTGCGCCGTTGCAACCGACAGGCTCAGCCCGTCAACCACAGCGGCCGGCAGCTGCGACTGCTCAACCCGCAGACTCGCTCTGCGGCATGGCGCTACCACGGCCAGCCGATGGCGGTCTTCTGCAACGGTTGCGGCGGTCCGTACTACAACGGCTGCTGCCGCGGCTACTACGGTCCCATCAACGCGCTGGGAGAGGTGCTGTTGCTCGATGGTCTCTTCGGAGGCTTCATGGGCAGCCCCGACATTCTCGGTGCGGTGATGGTCAGCGAGCTGATGGGCTGCGGCCTGTGTTACGGCACGTGCATGTGCACGGCCAACACCACGTCGCTGCTCGGTGAGCTGATGCTCGTTGACGGTATCGTCGACGGCAACATCGCTGAAGCGACCATGGGCGCAATGCTCTCGTGTGGCAACTGCTACGGCAGCTGCTCGTGCGGCATGGGCATGCTCATGACTGGCTTCGTCGCTGCAGAAGTGGCTGACGAGATCGGTGATGCCCTCGAGGACCGCGAAGAGCAGGCTGCGTTCGACGACAGCTACAACGCTGGTCAGGGCGAGGCCGACACCGGCTACGACGACTCGCAGCAGCCCGACCAGGGAAGCTACGACACCCAGTCGTACATCGACTCCGCGCCCGCGTACGAGCCCCCGTCTTACGACCCGCCCGCCGACACCGGTGGATACGACTCCGGAAGCTCGGACTTCGGCGGAGGCTGGTAGCTCCACTTCCTGAACGACTAACACCTACTGGTCAGCTTGGCTGCCGTGCACGTAACCCGTGCTAAAAGACCAAGAACCCCTAGACTCACACCCTGCCACCCAGGCAGATCGCGCAAGCGATATTGGTACGAGACTAGGGGTTATTTCATGCCCAAAAATCAGAGCATAAAAATACCGCCCGGTTTCCCGAGCGGTATTTAGTAGCTGTAGCGTTGCTTATTCAGCGCTGCCGAAAAGGCGGCGACCTGCGAGCAAACGGTGAGCTGCTGCACCTGCGATAGCGATACCGGCGAAAAGGCCGATGATGTTACCTGCACCCGTGTTTGGAAGGGTGGTAGGAGGCGTTACAGGAGGTGTAGTAGGTGGGGTTGTTGGAGGAGTTACTGGTGGAACAGGAGTTTCCTTACAGTCAGCTGAATCAGCTGGAAGGTTTTCCTTGCCAGGAACAGTACACATTGGCTGTTCGATTACAACCTTACCAGTACATTCTTCAGAAGTCTTGGTAATAGTCTTGCCGTTAGCGGTAGCGGTTACGCTTGCCTTAACAGTGTACGTACCAGCCTTAGCGTAGGTGTGATTTACAGCAGCGTTAGCGCCAGTGTAAACAGTTGACTTGTCACCGAAGTCTACAGAGTAGCTGGTGATAGTAGCGTGTTGAGCTGATGCCTTAACGACGAAGCTCTGAGCCAATTTGTTGTCACCATTTGGTGAGATGATCAAGTCGTCACAAGTAACAACTGGAGTCTCAACACATTCAGGTGAGTCAGCTGGAAGGGTTTCCTTGCCAGGAACAGTACACATTGGCTGTGGGATCTTAATCTGTACAGCACATTTAGCTGAAGTTACGTTCTTCTTGTCTTTGCTGCTAACAGTTACGTAAGCAGTGTAAGTACCAGGAGTAGCGTAGTTGTGTGAAGCGGTAGCAGTCTTTGCACTAGTGTCTACGTTCTTGACGGCAGTCTTGTCGCCAAAGTCGAAGGTGTAACCAGTGATAGTTGTGTTTTGTGCAGAAGCGTTTGCAGTAAACGTGTAGTCGTTGTCTTTGTTGGTGAATGTGAGCTGGTCACATGTAAGTACAGCTTGAGGAGCAGCAATGCTGAGCTTAACGCTACAGTTGCTTGAAGTTACGTTCTTCTTGTCCTTGCTGTTCACCGTAACAGTTGCGGTGTAATTACCGGCTGTTGCGTAGGTGTGGTCTGCTTTAGCTGTAGAAGCTGAAGTAGTCACAGTTTTGCTTTGGTTGTCACCGAAGTTGAATACGTAGTCGGTGATTGTAGTGTTCTTAGCAGTACCCTTAGCAGTAAAGGTAAATGCCTTCTTGTCTGTAGAGCTTGCGCTATTGAAGATCAATGAGTCACATGTAAGGCTCTTAACTACAGGTGGTTTAGGGGTTTCCTTAGGAGTACCCTTAACTGCGTTACCACAGTCGGTCATAACAGCGAAACCAAACTTGTCGCCATTCATGTATACGATTACCTTAGCTGAGCTTTCAGCGAAAGAAGTCGTAGTCTTGCGAGCGTAAACGTTACCCTCGACTTTAGTAAAGCCAGCACCGTTGCTGAAACGAGCAGTTACGCTTGCGTCAGTTGCTACGGTTACGCCATCTACAGTGATGTGACCATCTTTGTAGAGAGTACCAAGCTTAGTGTTGCTTGTGCTCATGCCACTTACGATAGACTTGCTTGCGCCAGCCCAGTTGTAAACGGCTTGTAGGTCAGTGTAGTCCTTCTTTACAGTAGGAGACTTAACGTGACCAGACTTGTTAGAGTTGTAAAGGCTCTTGAAAGAGCTAACGTAACCAGCAGCTGAACTTCCGTCCAAACCACAGTACACGATGTTAACTTTGTCACAGCTTGATGCAGCGTAGGCTGTATTAGCTGAGGCATTGGCGAAGTTCACTACAGATGTAGCTGACAGTGTAAATACAAACACCGCACAGGCCACTAGGGCAGTAAACCTCTTAAATAGGTTTTTAACCATTAGGTAATTCCTCCTCACCAATAATATGGATATGACACTCATTTTATACTAAAAATGAGGAAATGTCAACTCCCTTATGTTATATCTAACCTAAATGCACAGTACATGAAATACTGCGCACGTTCAAGTACAAAACATACAAATAACTGTGTATGTGCAACAGATACAGAGTATTTAATATTTAGTTAATTATTGAGGTTTGTAACTGGCGCTTGTGGTGCGAGGGTGAGTGGTTTGTGCGTCTGTTTGCTTGAGGGCAAAAATTGTGAGGATTAAGAGAGTTCCAAGGAGAACCGTGCTAAAAATTCGTTTCATACGTAGCTAGTATAGCGCGGTGCGCAAGCATGTGCACGTTAACCTGCATAAAAACTATTCGTCAAAGAGGCGTAGGTTGTGGATTTCTGGGGGTAGAAAGCCTTTTTGATGCTCAAAACCTGCTTCCCATTTGTAGCCTTTAGTATACCCAAGATCTTTCATGAGCTTGGTCGGGGCATTGCGCAAGTGGAGCGGCACCGGAAGATCTGGATGTTCGCGCGCCGCCGCTTGCGCTCTGTTCATGGCAGTGGTAGTAGCACGCGACTTCTTGGTCTTGGCAAGCACGCTGGCACAATGGTAGAGCACATACTGACACTCCGGCATGCCGATGCGCTCTACGGCCAAGTAAGTAGAAACGGCAATATTGAGTGCGGCAGGTGCGGCCAGCCCAATATCTTCAGACGCAAAGACGATCATACGGCGCGCAATAAACTTGGGATCTTCGCCGCCTTGTAAGATACGCGCCATATAATAGAGCGCGGCGTCGGCATCGGAACCACGCAAGCTCTTAATAAAGGCGCTAATGAGGTTGTAGTGGTTCTCGCCATTTTTGTCGTAGCCAGGAACCCGTTTTTGGGCGGCAGTCTCAACCACTTCTCTAGAAATAGTTTTGCCAGCGGCGAGTTGGGCTGCCAGTTCGAGGTTGCCTAAAGCAACCCGAGCGTCACCTCCGGAAAGTTCGGCAATCAGACCAATGCTGTCTTTAGGTAGTTTTTTGGCTGTTAACTTGAGCTCTTTGGCGGCGCTCGTCAGGATATCGACAATGTTCTCTTTGCTAAGGGGTTCAAGCACGAGAACGCGACTACGGCTAAGTAATGGCGTAATAACCTCAAAGCTCGGATTCTCAGTAGTGGCACCAATGAGGATAATAGTGCCGTCTTCGACATGCGGCAGAAAGGCATCTTGCTGAGCTTTATTAAAGCGGTGGATTTCGTCGACAAACAGAATAGTCTGCATGCCCAGCCGCTTGTTGCCCTTGGCGTGCTCAATAACTTTGGTGACATCGGCTTTGCCAGAAGTTACGGCACTTAGCTCGATAAACTCAGCTCCAGTTTCGCGAGCAATGATACGAGCAAGAGTAGTTTTGCCAGATCCTGGTGGGCCCCACAAGATCAGGCTGGTCGGCTGTTTGTGTTCAATAATCTGGCGGATAATTTTACCAGACGCAATCAGATGCTCTTGGCCAATAACTTGGTCGAGCTGCTCTGGTCGTAATCGTTCTGCGAGTGGCTGCATATCTTATTAGTATACCGCTATTTAGAAGCTGGCTCTATAATTTGCAGCAGTGGTTGGAACTGTGTAGGGCCACTTGTTGTACGCCTTGGTGCGCCGTAGCCATAACCGATGGTTGCTTGTTTTCTCAATAATTTTAGAGGACAGAGCATCTAGAGCAATGCGTCGTTCGTCATCTTGTGGTAATTGTTCCTGTACTTCATCTGTAATGAGCTCCCCAAGCTTATGTATAGAAAGTTCGTTATATTTCTCGGGCAAATCTGTTTCGCCAAGAACTTGCCTTAGGCGTAAGACCCCGACAAAACCTCTTGCTTGCTTTTTTGAGCTTTTAATCTGAAACGGTACTTTATTCGTCGGTTCGGCACGTCGATAGAGCGTGTAAATGTCATGATTGGCTTCCGAGGCATTTGAGTCCTCTTCACGTAATGACCCTAGGTAGGGCACATTTTTACGACCTCCACGGCGAGCAATGAGATAGTATACCGCCATTTCAGAGTGGCATCCTATGAGTTGACTCTCATTAACGACACCAAATCTGCCATTGCGCATATCATATAATGTTTGCCCCATGGCTTTTGCAGCTTGCTGTATATCGTTGCGTTGAAATAGTTCACTGGATGCTCGAAATGCCAAGAGCCCTGCCGTAGCAACGAGCATGGACGCTTTAACACGTGTGAGGCTACTCACTAGTGTGTCTGCCGCAACTGTAGATGCCTCGTCGCGAGCTGTATGCACAAGCTGCGCATCTTGTGAGCTTATGCCTGTCTCTACGGCGTTCCATATAGAGGACAGGGGATTATTGCCGACGGGCGACCGAGCTAGCACGTCGGCTGGAAATTGCTCGGCTATGAGATAAGGATTGAGAAAGCAGTGCTCATGAGGATGCATAAAAAATGCCTCATCGTTTTGGGAAGCGGCACTATTTTCGGGGTCGGGTAATACTTCTGCATGTGTCATATTTCTTGGATAGGGGTCGAGAAGAAAGTGCCGGCGGGAGTGCGGTGCTGGTGTGATGCTAACGCACCGCACTCCCTGGCAACTAGACCTTTGCAGGCTTAGACCTTACGGCCTCCGCCAAAGGTGAAGGTTCGCTTGAACTTGGCAGGACCAGAGAGGTTGCGCCAGGCGAGTTGGAACACTCCAGGTGTACGGACGATGTACAGACCGTTCGGCAGGATGCTGTCTTCCAGGTCGTCGACTTTCAGAACGCCGGCCACCATGTTCTCGCCACGGATGAATACCAGCTCACGGCTGGCTTCGTCCTTGATGAACGAGTATCCGGTGGTGTAGCGAACAGTGGCATCACCGATCGTGTATGTCCGGCTGAGCCGGCAGATTGCGGTGTTGATCCACCAGGCCTGAACGTCTTCGATGGCGCTGCGCAAACGCACAGTTTGCAACTTTCTTCTCGACGGCGTCAAGCGGATGCTTTGACCCTGGCAGCTTATATGAGAAAATAGAGTAAATCAATAGCACAACCATTGCCTAAAAAGCATAATTGTGTTATAATTAAATGAAGTATTCACAAGCTTTCGCCGGAGAGGACCGGTTATTCTATGACGCCAAACACACAAGACCCAGCGAAAATTCGCAACATTGCCATTATTGCACACGTTGACCACGGTAAAACTACACTGGTCGATGGCCTTTTAAAGCAGTCTAAGACTTTCCGCGACAACCAAGCCGAAATGAACCAAAGTCTTATTATGGACAGCGGCGACCAAGAAGGTGAACGTGGTATTACAATTACTGCTAAGGTAACTGCCGTACAGCACGACGACTACCGCATTAACATTATCGACACCCCTGGTCACGCTGACTTCTCAGGTGAAGTTGAACGTACCCTCAACATGGCTGATGGCTGTCTTTTGATCGTTGACGCCCAGGAAGGCCCAATGCCTCAGACTAAGTTTGTACTTGGTAAGGCGCTCGCTGGTGGCCTTAAGCCAATCGTTATCATCAACAAGATCGACAAGCCTGCGAGCCGCATCGAAGAAGTTGAAAACGAACTCGCTGACCTCTTTCTTGAACTTGCTATTCACGAAGATCAGTTGCACTACCCTGTGTACTACGCAATTGGCCGCGCCGGTAAAGCCTGGAAGACTCCACCTGCAAACCCAGAAGAAGACGCTAACCTCGATGTCATCTTCGACGCAATCATGAACGAAATTCCTGCACCTAAGGTTGAAGCTGACAAGCCATTCCAAATGCTTGTTACAGGTCTCGCATGGGACAGCTTTAAGGGCAAATACTCAATTGGCCGCATTACTCGCGGTAGCGTTAAGCCTGGCCAACAGGTAACGCTTTGTAAAAAAGACGGTACATTTAGCAAGGCTAAAGTTGACCTCGTATTTATGAGCCATGGTGTAACTAAGTTTGAGGTTCCTGGCGGTGTAGCTGGTGACATCGTCCAGCTTACTGGTATTGCTGACGCTAAAATTGGCGAAACTATTGCTGATGCTGATCAGCCAGAGGCATTGCCAGTTATGGAAGTCGAAGCACCAACCCTTCGCATTTACCTCGGCCCAAACACTTCTCCAATGAAGGGTACCGAAGGTGAATTTACGACTTCTCGTCAGATCGGTGACCGTTTGCAAAAAGAACTCGAAACCAACGTCGGTTTGCGTGTAGATGAAGACGGTATCGGTTTCCTCGTAGCTGGTCGTGGTGAACTCCACCTCTCAGTTCTTATCGAAACAATGCGCCGCGAAGGCTTCGAATTCGAAGTTGGTCGCCCGCAAGTTGTGACTAAAGAAGAAAATGGCCAGACCATGGAACCACTTGAAGAAGTTATCATCGAAGTTCCTGCGGAACACGTTGGTACTGTTCAGATGGAACTTGGTCAGCGCCGCGCAATGCTTAAAGAGCAGTTTGCGAGCCCTAAGGGTGTCACTAAACTTATCTACGAAATGCCAACACGTGCACTTCTCGGTATGCGCAACATTCTTATGACCAACACCAAGGGTACCTTGATCATGAACAGCCTAACGGTTGGTTATCAGCCACAAGGCCCAGCATTGCAACAGCTCCGTAACGGTGTATTGATTGCCTTCGAAACAGGTACAACCACACCATACGCACTGCAAAATGCCGAAGCTCGTGGTACAACATTTGTAGGACCTGCCGAAAAGGTCTATGCTGGTGAGATAGTTGGTTTGAACACTCGTCAAGAAGATATGGAAATCAACGTCTGTAAGACCAAGCATCTTACGAACATGCGTTCTTCGAGTAGTGACGGTGTTGTACAGCTAACTCCACCAACTATTTTGAGCCTTGAACAATGTCTCGACTTTATCGAAAACGATGAATTGCTCGAAGTAACACCTAAGAATCTTCGCTTGCGCAAGCGCGAACTTGACCCAAACAAGCGCAAACGCAACAAATAATATATATGGAGGCGGCGTGATGAGTGAATACCAACCTGAATACGATCTCAATCACCATGCTCCAGAGGCTGTCATGTCGCAGGCCCTTAGTCGGTGCGTGCAACATGACAGTTTGCGTTTTGTACTAGAGCAAACACCCAAAGCTGTCTTGGGCGGCACAATTTCATTCCCGCAGCAGGATGGTACAGAGCGTGACTACTTGATTGCGCTTTCTCGCTATGACGCTCCAATTGACTTCCCATCATCTGATGATAGTTTCTTTGACGTTCACGTCATGCTTGTTAACGACCCGCAGAAGGAATATTTGGCGCGTTTTGTGCTATCCGACCAGATAGCCTATGATGCTAAGCCGGCTGTGCCGCTGTCCAACGAGGCAATACAGCGCCCTATATCACCAGATATTTATCGACATGTTGGTGAGCTGTTAGCATTTGCCGATTTTAATGATGACGCTACAAAAGAAGCAATACGCCACCTAGAGTGGTGGCGTATTATTGAGCCTCAGGGCACGATCGACGCCGAATTTCCGGATATGCCGTTCTATGACTTAACAAGCGTTCTCAAACAAGAGTGGAGCGACCCTCGGTCCTAGACGTGTTTTGACGAGTGGCCACCCAAGGCTCGCATAATCCAAAGTAGAATAAGGGCGCCCAAGACGGAAACAAGCAAGCTCCATAGATTAAAGCCAGTTACACCGTTACCGCCGATGAGGTTAATAACGAAGCCACCGATCATTGCGCCCAAAATGCCAACGATAATATTAGCAAGCCAGCCCTGCTGGGCATCGGTACCGGCAATCTTCGAAGCGATCCAACCCGCCAAAGCACCTAAAATGATCCATGCAATAATTCCCATATGTTGCTCCTTATTTTGTAGACATAGTATAAAACAGCTTAAAATGCTGCGTATGTTAAATTTCTTACACTGGCAGAGTACAATAGACCTATGATTACTGTTTCTGATGACCAATTTGCCGAATATATTAGCGAAGCACTTGATACTTTACCTAAGGATCACCTAAAGGCTGTCGAGAATGTTGCCATCGTGTATGCCGACGACCCAACACCCGAACAGCGTGTCCAGCTAGAATTGCGTAACGACCAAACACTTTTTGGCCTCTATGAGGGTGTACCGCTCCCACAACGCCAAGGCGTAACCAGCTATGGTCCGGACAAAATCACAATTTTTAAGCATCCAATCGAAATGTTTGCCGATAGTGTGCCCGCGCTTAAAGAGCAAATTCGTCATACAATTTGGCATGAACTAGCACATTATTTTGGTCTCGATCACGAGCAAATTCATAATCTCGAATAAACAACAAACCCCCGGAAAAAAATCCGGGGGTTTTAGATAAAGCTAGATGATTCCTCTCGAGTCGTGGTGTTTTTTGTGTAGCGCCAGGTTACTCAGGGCCAAACGGGTAGCGTAGAATGCAGCTACATGGAATCCGTTTAGCCCTGAGGCCTAGTGATGCAGGCTGATGCCGACAACGATAGCTCCGAAGAACCAACCGTAGACAACGTAGAACACCAGGCTGACGATGCGCTCGACGAACGTCGGAATGGTGTACTTTGTCGAACCAACGGTTCCGGCGATCATGTAGGCGATTCCGGCGAAGAAGCCGACAACCAGCATGATCCACAGTGCAACAATCAGCACGCCGTAGACGTAGCCAGGCAGCCAACTGAAGCCGCTCGGGGTTCTGATGCTGCTGATTGCCAACAGGGGGCCGTCGAATGCGGTCAGGACTGTCAGTTTGAAGATCACCAGCGCCAGGAGCGGTCCGCCGAACATCAGGACGATCAGTCCGATGTCCCTGCGACGCCATGCGTACCGGGCCTGCCCCAGCAATGCCAAGAACAGGAGTCCGAGGACAATGCCGACAGCGACCCAGAACAGGAACTTGAATGTTTCGAAAATGTCGAACATAACTGTTAACCTCCAGAAATTCTGGTACGACTCGAGAGTGAGCATACTATACCATTTTTTAAGTTTAGATTCAATTAGAGACCATCGATAACTACTTTGGTATTATAGGGTAAATAGGAGATTTATTATGGACGATACTATTGTGATCGCCGTGCTTGCAGGCACTAAACGCATTAAACGCGAATCTATCAAGGCTGCACGTTATGTGGCAGATTTTGGCCGTAGCTTGCCCAATGTAGAGATTATTTTCGTTGATCCTAATGATTTTAACTTTGAAGGCGATGGCAATGACCCAGAGGGCAAAGACTCGAAGTACACAGCCATTACCGAACGTGCCGATGCTTTTTTTGTCGTAACTCCAGAATATAACCACAGTTTTCCGGGCACGCTCAAGCGAATGCTTGATAGCGAACTCGCGAACTACAACCATAAACCGATAGCACTCGCCGGAGCATCAAACGGTGCCTGGGGCGGTGTTCGTGGTGTTGAAGCACTCGTCACAACCGTTCGCGAAATGGGTCTTGTAGCAACGTCTTGGAGTGTATACTTCCCGCGCGTACAGGACATATTCGACGAAAGTGGTACGATGCACGACGAATATGCCGAACGCTATACCAAAAACGTTGGCGATGCATATGCTGAATTATTGTGGATGGCTCGCACGCTCAAATGGGGCCGCGAAAATCTTAAGAAATAGTATGCTTCACCGCTAGTATCACACATGAATATTCATGAGTAGTAGCAGGGGTGATTTTTGAGAAGGAGAGATTGGCAATTGGAAAGACGGTAGGGATAGGGGAGGCGACTGCCACGATGTTGCTGTGACAGTCGCCACCCTAGTTCACCCGAAGTGCAGTTCCGGCGCGGTTGCGACGGGAATGATCAGTGCAGCGTCGACGCGAACGCGACGAAGACGATCAGCTGCACGCCACGGAACACCAGGATGCCGGCGAGTACGCCGAACGGGATGTTGCGGAGCGGCTTGTTGCTCTTGCGGGTGATGCGGTATCCGATGTAGCCCCCGAAGGCGATGAACACCAGGTCGATCAGTCCGAGGGCCACCTCCATGTTGGAGTTGCCGAGGATGACGGACGTGGCGACGTTGCCGTTGGGGTCGAGGATGCTTTCCTGCATGTAGCCCAGCATGTTCCTGCCGATGACGTCCACCAGGTCGGTGAACTTCAGGATGCGGATCGCCACGGAGGCGGTCAGCACCACGATCAGCAGCTTGGACAGAAGCGGGTGCTTCTCGTACCACGCGTTCGCTTCGGCCTTGAAGCCCTCCCAGTCGGCTTTCACCGAGTCGGTGAAGCGCTGGAGGATGTTCTTCGGGCTCAGCTTGCGCGCGTTGAAGATGAGCAGCTGCTCAACCTCGATGCGCTCGTACTCGTGTGCTCCGATGACGTAGACGTCGTCGGCCGACAGGTGCTCCAGCGTGACCTTGTTGTGGTACAGGCCGGTGTCCTTTGCCGAGTCGATTTCGACCAGCTGGAACTTGCGGTTCTCTGCCGGGGTGCCGGTGAGCTTCTTGAGCGCGAGCTGTCGAAGCTTGTGGGCGTTGACCACGATGTTGTCCAAGGTGACGGTTGCGTCAGCCGGGAGCGTCTCCAAGTCGACCGGGGTCGGCTTGGGCTCCAGCAGCTGTCGGATTCCCATCAGACGGGTCTCGATCAGGTGCAGGTCGAAGCACTTGTTGCCCATGTACAGCTTGCCGTTCGTGGCCAGGTCCCTCAGGGGGATGGTGCGCTGACCGAACAGAACGGTTTCGCTGGCACTGACGAGCAGCAGGTCGTGCGGACTGGCCTGCAGGATGTGCTGCATCTCTTCGCTGGCCAGTTCGCTGAGGACCTTCACGGCGTCGAGGCGGATGCCGTCGACAGTGAGGACCACGTGGTCCGACAGGGTTGCCAGGTCGACGATCTGCTCGTTCGCGGGGACTGCCAGTTCGCCGAGCTTGCCGTAGCCGGCCCGAAGGTCGTTACGTCCGCTGTGACGCGTGCTGTTGCTCATAGTGTTGCTCCGTTCTCGGCGGTTAAACCGGGTTGGGTGAAACAGGATGGATGGACGGGCTAGAGCGCGGCGAGCCAGAGAGGAACGACCGGTGTGGTGGTCTTCTGCTCACCGTTGACGCGCGGCGCCGGCAAGTCGTCGTGGACGCACGTACCCGAGTCGCACACGTGGTGCTGCTTGGTGCTGCGCGTCTTGTGGTCTCCGGAACGCTGGTCGCCCGCGTACATGACAGCTCCGTGCCTCAGCTCCGTCTCGCTCGTGAGAGCGGGCAGGATGAAGTCCAGCTCGATGTCGCCGTTGGGCAACAGGGTGCTGTGGATGCCGTCGGTGACGGGCAGGTGTACGGGACGCTTGGGAAAGCGGAAGCCGTCGCCCCAGGTGATCGACGAAGCGATCGAGGTTACGGTCTCGGGCGATCCCGGCTGCTGCTTGTTGAGGTCCATCGTTCTGGTTCCTTCTTCCTTGTACTGCGAGTGGTTGCGACGTGACGTGAGAGGCGCTTCTACTAGCCTTCGTCTCCGTCCTCGTCGGCAGCCGCGGATGCGCGGGCGGCGAGGTCATCGAGGAAGTTGTCGGCACTGGTTCGCGGCAATTTATCCGGGGTGGCAGGACCATCGTGGTTCTTGATAGAAGGGTGGTCCGGCTGGCCGGTGATGTCGGAGAGTTCCGAGTAGATAGGCTTCTTCGCCATGTTTTCGTGTTCCGTTCTCTTGTACTAGAAGTGCAGCTGCGTGATGCAGTGCACGATGTAGAAGTAGCTAACGATGATGTCGCCCACGACATTGCAGCTTGCGCCAACGATAAATCCGCACGTGAGTGCTGACGAACGCTTGACGTACCACCACGGAGAGTCGGGCATGAAGTCGGTAAACAACTTCTGGCTCCAGGCTCCGCCGATGAGGGTGCTGAGTAGTGCGACGTACAGGCTGCCCAGCGGCGAATCAAACAGCGTTTCCCGAAGGAAGATGCTGAACGCGAACTGGTTGACCTCGTACGCAAACCATACCACGAACGCGACAACCGCGAGTGTAACAGTCGACATGAGCCGGCCGCAGACGCTTGCAGTTCTCGACGGGTTTCGTGGCAGTGTGGGGGACGATATCCGAGGGGACAAGGCAGGTTTCCTTAAAAGTCTCTTTGGTTGCCGTGTACTGCACCAAACTCATGGTGCCATGGGCTTAGTGCAATACACGTATCAACTCCTTCTCAAAGTACGTTACAGGACGAACCAATAACCTGTGTATTATACAACATTTATGCTTAAAATGCAATACCCTCATGCTTAGTATGAGGTATACTAGAACGTAATGAGAACAGATACGTTTGCAGTATTACTTGATGACCCCATAACCTGTGCCAAGCGATTACTTGGCTGTGAGCTTGTTATGCACCAAGATATCGGCGATATTCGCCTCAAAATAGTCGAGACAGAAGCTTACCACCAGTCTGATGCTGCCAGTCATAGTTATAAAGGTAAAACACCTCGTACAGATGTGATGTTTGGTCCTGCTGGTTATCTGTATGTGTATTTTACGTATGGTATGCACTATTGCATGAACGTCGTAACAGGGCCGGCTGGCGAGGGGTCGGCAGTGCTGTTGCGCGCCGTAGAGCCGCTGAGCGGGTGGAATGTGCTGCGCGGTAATCGTCCTGGTCTGCCGGATGGGCAGCTCACTAATGGTCCGGCTAAGCTGTGTAAAGCACTCGGTATAGATACTTCCTGGAATGGTCATGATTTACGTGCAAAGCCGCTGCAATTACAGATGGAACCGAGCCTTAGAGAAGACGAAATTGTGCAAACGACACGCATTGGTATATCGCAAGCTCAAGATAAGCCCTGGAGATTTTACATTCGCGATAATTCGTACGTTTCCAAGCCTGCCAAATGATATACTTGGCGTATGAAAGCAAACACAGACACAACAATATATGAAACGCACCGCATTTGGTATCTAGCGGGCTTTCTCCTCTCATTTATCTGGTTGGTCATCACTACAATTCTCGTAGTTAGATCAAAGCACGACTTAGCAGGCTGGGAAGTGAGCCTTTTTCACGGGCTTAATAACATGTCTGATGGCCTTAAGGCCGCCGGACTGGCTATTACCATGATCGGCGGTAGTGTGTGGGCGGCTTGTGCGAGTGTTGCTATTGCAACGGCGTTCCGTATGTATCGCTTAGCATGGCGCCTTGCGGCGGTTATTATTGGTGGCTACGGCCTCGATTTTATTCTCAAAGAAGGTATCGATCGTGGTCGTCCAGCTGATATTTTGAGTGATTTTCATCGTCGATCTGTCGAAACTGGCGCTGGATTTCCATCTGGTCACACTACTGTTGCAACAGTAGTGGCACTTACATTATTGCCATACTTGCCTAAAGCTTGGCGCTGGATTGTCTTTGTCTGGATTGCGCTTGTGGCACTATCTCGTATTTATCTTGGGGTACACTTGCCACTCGATGTTATTGGGGGCTTCTTGGTCGGTTTGTTTGTGGTATCGCTTACACGTGTTGCACCGCAACCGCTGCGTGTATTTTTCCGCCTCGATTAGTGATTAAAACGCTTGTGGTTTTGAAAAAGCGGGCGTATATTGAAATTAGGAAGTGTGAGGCTTCCACCAAACCCGGGACATCCCCGGGTTTTTAAGGTGAAGCATAAGGGGTATAATAAAAACTATGACAATAATTCTTCTGATTTTGGGGTTGGCCAACCTTGTTGGCCTCGGTGCGGTTATTATGTTCCTTAAGCGTGGTCAGGCTGGCAACCAGTCACACGGTGTTATGCGTGAAGAATTTGCGCTTTCTCGTCGTGAATTTGCCGAAGCCAACAAGGACCTTCGCCAAGAAGTTACTGGTGGTATTACACAGACACGCGAATCGCTTGATAAGCGCCTTGAACAGATGCGCGACAAAAACGACGAAAAACTGGAACTTATCCGTAAAACTGTCGAAGGGCGCTTGGAGAGTCTCCAAAAAGACAACTCCGAGAAACTCGAAAAAATGCGCGCTACGGTTGACGAAAAACTGCAAAGTACGCTCGAGAAGCGTCTTGGCCAGAGCTTTAAGCTCGTAAGTGAACGCCTTGAGCAAGTACAGCGTGGTTTGGGCGAAATGCAGGGTTTGGCAAGCGATGTGAGCGACTTTAAGCGCGTCCTGACCAATGTTAAAACGCGTGGCACCTGGGGCGAAGTGCAGCTTGAGAATCTTTTGGAACAGATCTTTATTAAAGATCACTACGAAAAGCAGGTTATGGTATCCGAAAGCAGCCGTGACGTCGTTGATTTTGCTATTAAACTGCCAGATAAAAGCTCAAAGCACGGATTTATTTACCTGCCAATTGACGCTAAGTTCCCTATGGAAGACTACCAGCGCTTGATTGCTGCCGAAGAAAAGGGCGATGTTGCCGAAGCTGCAGATGCTCATAAGGCAATGATTAACCGTATTAAGCTCGAAGCCAAGAGTATTAAAGAAAAGTATATCGTACCGCCATATACTACCGACTTTGCGGTACTTTATGTACCTACAGAAGGCCTATATGCAGAGGTATTGCGTACGCCTGGTCTCTTTGAGATGCTGCAATCTACTTATCGCGTAACAGTGGCTGGACCGACAACTATTGCGGCTATTTTAAACAGTTACCAGCTTGGTTTCCGCACATTGGCAATTGCTGAGCAGACCAGCCAGGTTTGGGAGCTTTTGACGGTGATTAAGGGTGAATTTGGTAAGTTTGGTGATCTGTTAGAGAAGACTCGCGACAAGCTAGTGCAAGCTACGAACACTATTGATACCGCCAGCCGTAAATCTCGAACTATCGAGAGTAAATTGGGCAAAGTACAGAAGCTGGCCGACAAAACTGCCGGCACTGCCGAAAGTGTCACACTCCTCGACCCCACCGAATAATCGAGTGCTTATTGTGGAAGAAGGATAGCTCCTTGAAGAACAATCCGCACGAAGGTAAAAGTGTGCTATGTAAGCATACTTTTAGCGAGCTCAGGACGTTCTGAAGGGGGCTTTCCTTCTAGCTATTTGGATTTGAGCCAGTCGATGGCGATGGCGGCAGTCCAGCTAAAGTTAGGTGCGCCGAGTGGATTACCAGAGAGCGGATTGAAATATTCGCTAAAATGACCGGCCTTGACGAGCTCTAGGGAGCCTTCGACAATAGCTTCGGCATGTGCGTGGTATCCGTAGCGACGAAGGCCATCAGCGATGAGCCAGTTGGTGTTGAACCACGTTGGGCCCTGCCAGTAACGCTCTGGGTTAAACCATGGCGAGTTAAGGGGTGCCGAGGGTATTGGGTACGGTGGGCCAAAGATATGCTCATTTTCGATGGATTTGACGAGTGTAGCGGCTCGTTCTTTGCTAATAGAGCCAGCGTACAGAGGCAGAAGCGCAGCAATGCTTGGGACTTTGATAAGCTTGTGCGTGACAAAATCACGTGAATAGTACTGCTCGGTATAAGGGTCCCAGAGTTCTTCGAGTGTTTTGCGGGTTAATTCGATGGATTTAAGGAGTTCGGGCGGAACGGTTGCACGGATGCTCTTGGCGATCTGCAACAGGTGCTCGTTTGCGCGAATAAGGATAGAATTATATGCCAGATCTTCGATAGCAAACAGAGAATGATCTAATACGCGATCGATATCGTATGCTTTGCGTCGGAGGCGGCGCTGCGCGTCATATAAGGCTAGTACGTCAGTATTAGTAAAGCGTTGCTCGCTTGGCACAAAGCGCGTATCACGACGGAACCAGCCGGTAACTGTTTCGAGGTGAGTTTTCTGCAAAATACGAATCCACCACGGCAAAAGGTGTTCGTGGAGTTCGTACATCCATGGCGGTGTGTTATCGAAGCCGGTTTCCCAGGGGTGAATCTGCAGTGTTAGCCCTTCGCCGTGAGGGTCACGATCTGCATAAAGCCACTGATGATACGAGAGAAGCGCCGGAAATACTTGACGATACCAATGGCGGCGGTCGATGAGTTCCATTTTTTCGCCAATGCGTACAATGGCTTCGGCCAGCATTGGTGGCTGCGAAATGCCACTCGTGAAAACATCATCGGGGGCAAACGGGCTTACCCAGCTGCGCCAAACGTTATGATCGTGCTGGTAGGCTTTGCCACTTGTAAAGACCATATGAGGTACCATGCCGTTTTTCCATTGGCCGCGAAGCAGACTCATGATTTCCATTTTGGCGCGTTCAACGTCGATGTGACGCCATCCGAGCGCAATAAAACAACTATCCCAGAGCCATTGGTGTGGGTAGAGGCCGTGAGCCGGAATGGTGTACAGGCCACGGTCATTCTGTTTAAGGATTGACGTTGCTTGTTCTAGGATGGTGCTCGAATCGCTCATGCTAAACTCTAGTATATCGTAAAGTTTTTATGCCTGATACCGAGAAAATAGGATTATCGATAGTTTGTGAAGTTGATTGGGAAATCGAGGTCACGCTCACGAAGTAATTGCATTACGGCCTGAAGGTCATCCTTGCTTGATGCAGTAACGCGTACTGCATCGCCTTGGATTTGAGGTTTGACCTTTGGAAAATCGTCACGAATGAGTTTGGTGATCTGTTTAGCTTTGTCTTGGTCAAGACCTTGCTTGAAGGGAACTTCTTGGGTGGTCTTAAGGTTAGCGACAGTAGCTACCTTGGAGGTGTCGAGTACTTTTTGGCTCTGACCACGAGTTGAGAGCTTTTTGCGGACTATATCAAGAATGGCTTCAATCTGCCATTCGCCATTGCCGGTTACCTTGAGACCGGTCTTTTCGCCGTTAAGCCAGTCGAGCTCGGCGGGCGTGCCCTTAAAGTCGTAGCGGTTGTCGATTTCGCGCTTTGCCTGATCGAACACATTGTTCATCTCAGCTTTGTCGTATTCAGAAACGATATCAAAAGAAAATGTAGCCATAGCCCTAGTATACAAGAAAACTCTCTCAGACAAGAAAGGTGGGTGCGTATCTGTTGAGAGACTGGTATACTAAGTGGTAATTATGAACT
>CAZZHV010000015.1:0-6785 GCA_964654135.1 uncultured Candidatus Saccharibacteria bacterium | reverse complement strand
AAAGGTGGGTGCGTATCTGTTGAGAGACTGGTATACTAAGTGGTAATTATGAACTACACAAACCCACGCATCGCAGAAGTGGCCGAGACGCTCAAAAGCCGTTTTAACGAGCTTGCCGTCAAAGCTGACATTACCAAAGCTGTCGAACTCAAAGCCTTGTATGCCGAGATTCCGACCCTCAAACCCGAGGAGCGTGGGGCTTTTGGTAAGGAGATTAATCAACTTAAACAAGAGCTGGACAAGTTGGTTGAGGCTCATCAGGAACAGGCTGAAGCGCTTGACCCCATCGACGTCACTGCGCCATTCGATACTAATGTTTTGCCGCAGAGCCGACCAAAACTCCTTGGCGTAGAAAATGGCAGCAAGCACCCCCTTATGTCTGAACTTGAGAAAGTTCTAGCGATTTTTTATCGTATGGGCTTTACTGCGGTTGAATCACGTCAGATAGATGACGATACGCATATGTTCGAAATGTTGAACTTCCCCGAAGGACACCCAGCACGTGACGACTATGACACCTTTATGACTGTCCAGACCGACGCTAACGGCAAGCAGCTTATTGCGCCGGCTCATACAAGTACAATGCAAAACCGCGTACTACAGCAATACAAGAGCAATCTCGAAGAAGGTCGCCCAATCGCCGCCGTTATTCCTGGCCGCGTTTTCCGTAACGAAGACCTTGATGCTCGTCATGAGCACACGTTTTATCAGCTCGAGGGTGTGTATGTTGATAAGGGCATTCACGCCGGCAACTTAATTGCTACACTCAAGACCTTCCTGCAAGAGTACTACCAAAAAGAGCTTGAGGTTAAGACTCAGCCGTTCTACTTCCCATTTACCGAACCATCTTTTGAGTTTGCGCTGAGTTGTCCATTTTGCGACAAGCAAGGTTGTTCCATTTGTGGTTACGCTGGCTGGATCGAACTCCTCGGCTGCGGCATGATTAATCCAAATGTTTTGCGCATGGCTGGCATTGACCCAGAGGTTTACACTGGCTTTGCATGGGGCGGTGGTATTGAGCGCTTGGTAATGATGAAATACGACATCGAAGACATTCGTCACTTTGAGTCCGGTAAATTAGACTTCTTGAGGCAATTCTAATGGCTGAACTATCTTTATTCGAAAAAATTGTAGCCGGGCAAATTCCTAGCTTTATTATTTGGCAAGATGACCAGCACGCAGCGTTTTTGACGCCGTTTGCTAATACACCTGGCGCGACGGTTGTCGTCCCAAAAGTGAACATTGGCGACAACGCCTTTCATTTGAGCGATGAGCAATTATCTCAGTTGGTGCTTGCTTCTAAAAAAGTTGCTAATCTTCTCGAGAAAGCGCTTGGCGTTGAACGCGTAGCAATGGTATTTGAGGGCGAAGCAGTGCCACATGTACATGCTAAGCTGTTTCCGATGTACGGCGTTAGCGAAGACCGTAGCCACTTCCCGAAACAACAGATTTTTATGGCTCAATACCCGGGTTATATAACAACAATTGACGGTCCAAAAATGGACGACTCCCAACTTCAAGCAATCCAAGCAAAAATAAAGGCAGCCAGCGATGAAAATTAGTCTCAATACTCTCCGATCTGTAAATCAACGCTACAACACCAGTGGCGACCCTGCACCCAATGGTGTGAGCGAGCTTATAGAAAAGATTGGCTCGCAGCTTGGTGCTGTCGAAGAAACAATCGACTTCGGCACCAAGTACGAAGGCGTTATTGTAGCCAAAATTATTTCTTGTGTTGACCACGAAAATTCCGATCACTTGCATATTTGTATGCTCGACGACGGCGGTAAAGCCGAAGGCGTAGAGCGTGATGCGAATGGTCATGTTCAAGTAGTCTGTGGCGCCCCTAATGCCCGCGAAGGTATAACTGTTGCATGGTTGCCGCCTGGCTCAACTGTGCCTGATACTGCCGACACGGACGATCCATTTGTTTTGTCTGCTCGCCCATTACGCGGTGTTGTTAGCAATGGCATGCTCGCCAGCCCTCGTGAGCTGGCACTCGGCGATAGCCACGACGGCATTCTAGAAATTACTGACGAAGTAGCTCCCGGCACTTCATTTGCTGATGCATTTGATCTGCGCGGTGACACTATTATTGATATTGAGAACAAAATGTTCACTCACCGGCCGGACTGTTTCGGCATGCTTGGCGTGGCGCGTGAAATTGCCGGTATTTACCATCAACCATACGTTAGTCCATCGTGGTATCGTACTGATGCGCCGATTCCGGAAATGGAGGCTGCCGAGTTGCCACTTGAGGTACGTAACGAAGTTCCTGCTGATGTAAAACGCTTTATGGCAGTTACAATGAGCGACATCGAAATTAAACCAAGCCCACTCTGGCTCCAGATTTTCTTGGCCAAAATGGGTGTGAAGTCGATTAACAACATCGTCGATTACACAAACTTCTTTATGCTCGAGACCGGTCAGCCACTGCACGCCTACGATTACGATAAGGTCAAAGCTCAAGATGCAAACGCCGATCATGCAACACTGGTTGCCCGTTATCCAAAGGAAGGCGAAAAGATCACACTTTTGAATGGCAAAGAAATCGAGCCTCGCGAGCAGGCAATTATGATCGCTACCAATGACAAGCTTATCGGCGTCGGTGGTGTTATGGGCGGCGCGGACACCGAGGTTGACGCAAATACCAAGAATATTATCTTGGAATGCGCAACATTCGACATGTACTCTATTCGTCGCACATCAATGGCACATGGTCTGTTTACTGATGCGGTGACGCGCAACAACAAGGGCCAGAGTCCATTACAAAACCGTGCAGTGCTCGCTAAGATTGTTGACGAAATTCGTCAATTCGCTGGCGGTAAGGTTGCTAATAACGTTATTGATGATAATCATGTTGATCCAGTAGCAATCGAACGCAACTCACTCCACGCTCCAGTTAAATTGTCCCGCGAATTTATCTCTGTTCGCCTTGGCCTTGAACTCACGACTCAGCAGATCCAAATGCTTTTGCAAAATGTTGAATTTACGGTGATTGTCGAAGGTGATGACCTTACAGTGACCGCACCATTTTGGCGCACCGACATTGAGATCCCAGAAGATATTGTTGAAGAAGTTGGTCGTTTGTATGGTTTTGATCACTTGCCATTGGTATTGCCAAAACGCGATCTTACGCCCACCAAAGAAGACCCGATGCTTACATTCAAGCAGCGCGTTCGTGGTATTTTGGCATCCGCAGGTGCCAACGAAGTTTTGACCTACAGTTTTGTGCACAGCAACCTCATGAGCAAAGTTGGTCAAAATCCAGAATTGGCGTTCCAATTGAGCAACGCGATTAGTCCCGAATTACAGTATTACCGCATGAGTTTGACCCCAAGCTTGCTCGACAAGGTTCATATGAATGTTAAATCAGGCTATAACAAGTTTGCTTTGTTCGAAATGAACAAGTCGCACAATCTGCTTCACGCCGATACAGACGAAGGATTACC
This sequence comes from uncultured Candidatus Saccharibacteria bacterium, assembly GCA_964654135.1. Classification (GTDB taxonomy): domain Bacteria; phylum Patescibacteriota; class Saccharimonadia; order Saccharimonadales; family UBA4665; genus CAMLQK01. The sequence goes on along the minus strand of CAZZHV010000015.1, from coordinate 3,333 downwards.
AACAGAGTTTAATATGCTCTCACTCGTTTTTGCCGCAAATGATAAACAAGTTGACCCTCAATCTGGAGCTGCGTTTTATGACGCTCGCACATATCTTTCGTATCTGCTCGAGGAACTTGGCATCGCTGTGCAATACGAGACAATCGATAACGATCCTGACTTCCCAGTTCTTAAGCCTTTTGACTTCAAGCGTTCAGCGCTTGTGCGCGTAAAAGGTACAGATACATTCCTTGGTGTTATTGGCGAATTTAAGCCTTCCGTGCGCAAAGCTTTGAAGCTGCCAGAACACACTGCTGGTTTCGAAATTGGCCTTAACGAACTCATGGGCACGAGTGGCCGCATTGGCGGTTACGCACAATTGCCACGTTTCCCTAAGGTTGAGCAGGACATCTGTCTAAAGGTTCCGGCTGCGACATCGTACCAGGATCTATACAACCTGGCATGGAATACCATTGTCGAGAACCAGACTGAGTCAATGGTGCCGAGTCTATTGCCACTCGATATCTACCAACGTGAAGACGATAAAGATCACAAGCAGATCACCTTGCGTTTCTCGGTAGCCAACTTCGAGAAGACCATGACTGACGCCGAAGTCGCTGCTATGCTCGATCGTGTTGCCAAAGCTGCTCACGAGACATTCCAGGCCGAAGTCGTCTAGTTTTCTATTAAGCTCGCAGTTTTTATTGTATGATTTAATCTGTCCGTTCTGTACACGAAGGGGAGCAATTGTGGCCTTCAAGCCATCTCAGACGAGTCGGATCGTTGCATCACTGGCTTACGTGATGGACTACATCGGTTCGCCGCTGGGTTTCGCGCTGTTTATCAGCTGGCTACGTAGCGCCTGCGAATTCTCGATAATTCCGAGTGTGATCTGCTGGATTGTTGTAGCAGTCGCGCTGCTTGTGTCGGTGACGAACTTTGTTCCCGCTGGTATCCAGGCATACCGCATTAGCCTCGGCTACGGCCGGGAGCGTAGGCATAGGGTGTGGCTTGTGTCCATCTTTGCGGCGCTGTCGTACGCGATTGCGTCCGGAGGCGTTGTCACGCTACACAATGTCTGGGCCAGTATCGTTGCCGTGGTGGTGAACACCGCGCTAACTACGGCGCTATGCATCATCACGAACTCGACGCCACGCTGGTCACTCCGGCAAAACTGAACGGACCTCGACAGGCATGATAGATACGCATCTGTCATGCAACCTCCGAACCGAGAAGGTGAGACTGTTGGCTCCTCCCAGCGCATGGACCAACCGACCGCGGTGTAGGGGCTGCTGCCCGCGCCTTAACGGCCGGATCAGCTCGCACACACAGTGTCGCAGCTGCAACGGTGGTGGTCATATCCGCAGTACGTGCCCCATGATTCGGTGGGACAACAAGTACAAGAGTTCGTAGCGCGCGATGCTAGAGGAGACGGATGCTCGACTATCAAGTCGCATACTATAGGGGCAACCCTTAGTATTGGTGCATCATGCCTGTCCGTTTTCCTGAGAATATATTTGTATTTTGAGGAAGACGCACCAAAAATAAACCTAAATACCGTATAGTAGGAACTATGAAAGATATCTGGCGAATTATTCGCTTTACTAAAAACTTGCGCAAGTACTACGCAATTATTTCTATTAGTACAATCGCGCTGGCAGTAATGAGCCAGTTGCAGCCTATTTTTACCAAGGTCGCCATTGACCAAATTACGAACGGTTTGGGCGGCGGCACAACGAGCGTGGCGACAGTTGCCTGGATGGCTTTTGCTATTTTTGCCACAGATGTCGGACAGACGCTACTCAGTAACTACAGTGGTTACTGGGGTGATGTTATGTCGGCTAAGTTGCAAAAACACCTCAGCGAACGCTACTACGAACACTTGTTGAGCTTGCCTCAGGCATATTTTGACCAAGAACTCTCCGGCAAGATTATCAACCGCATGAATCGCGGTATTTCGCAGATTAGTAACTTTATGCAGGTGCTCAGTAATAACTTCTTGCAGTTCTTATTTAGTACAATTTTGTCATTGGCTGTTGTAGCCTATTACAGCTGGCAAGTTGCACTCATGCTCTTGGCATTGTACCCAATTTTTATCTACCTAACGACCCGAACCAGCAGCAAGTGGCAGGCCTACCAAAAGACGATTAACACTGAGCAAGACGTTGCCAGCGGACGTTTTGCCGAGTCTATTGGCCAAGTTCGTGTCGTGAAGAGCTTTTTGCAGGAAACGCGCGAGCTAAGTTTCTTTAAGAAGCGCTTCGACACCGTAGTACGCACCACCAAACCGCAGAGCAAATATTGGCACATTCAGGATATCAAGCGACGCATTGTCTTGAATACGATTTTCTTTGCAGTGTTTGCGTATATTTTTGTCGAGACAGCGCATGGCAAATATGGCATTGGTACGGCAGTGCTTCTGATTCAATACGCCATGCTTATTCGTATCCCAATCTTTACTATTAGCTTCTTGGTAGATGCTACCCAGCGCGCCATTAGCAACACGCAGGACTACTTTGAGGCTATGGATGTGAGCCCCGAAATTAGCGATCACAAAGACGCTGCCAAGATGAAAATTAGCGACGGTGAAATTGTCTTTGAACACATTAAATTTGGTTACGACGAAGAATCTTTGGTGCTTAAAGACGTCGATTTCCGCGTAGCGCCCGATACTAAAGTGGCTTTGGTCGGCGAGAGCGGTCAAGGCAAGACAACGCTTACTAACTTGCTTTTGCGTTTGTACGAAGTAAACGGTGGTCAAATCCGCATCGATGGCCAGGACATTAATGAAGTTACACAGGCGAGTTTGCGCCATAACATTGGTGTGGTTTTTCAGGAGCCAGCGCTGTTTAGTGGCACGATCCACGAAAACATTGCTTATGCCAAGCCAAACGCAGACATGAAAGAAGTCGAAGCGGCCGCCAAAGCTGCTAATGCACACGAGTTTATAGCCAAGCTCGAAAAGGGTTACGAAACTGAAATTGGTGAACGCGGACTTCGCTTGAGCGGTGGTCAGAAGCAGCGTATTGCGATCGCTCGTGCTTTGCTCAAAGACGCGCCAATTCTTATTCTCGATGAAGCTACTAGCAGCCTCGATAGCAAGAGCGAACATATGGTGCAAGAAGCGCTAGAACGCTTAATGAAGAACCGTACTACACTGATTATTGCGCACCGTTTGAGCACGATTCAGAATGTTGACCAGATTGTCACGCTCGAAGATGGTCGCGTTGCAGAAATTGGCTCGCCAGAACAGCTCGCAAAGAGTGGCGGCATTTACTCACAACTGCTCAAGTTGCAAGGCAGCCATACCGAAGCTACCAAGCGCAAGCTCAAAGCATTCGAAATCGCCAACTA
>CAZZHV010000014.1:6223-28594 GCA_964654135.1 uncultured Candidatus Saccharibacteria bacterium | reverse complement strand
CACACCCAAACAACAGTGAAGAATGGCGTACTTGCCTGACGATTGCATACGCGCCACTATTCGATCGGCTAGACGAGTCAGTTCAAGCACTCATCGTAAGTAATCGCTGTCTGCCAACGAGAGGCTGGTGGAAACAGGAAAACGATATCGATCCGCGCCTCCAAGAAGTTCTGCCGGTGTACGACGGTAGTATTGAGCCAGTTTCCCTCATGGACTAATCTTTTTTCATCTGCCTAGGAAAAAGGCAGTCACATAGATTATGCCGAATAGCAAAGTCTGCTTCTTATCGTCAGACCATATGTACGATAATGTGGCTGAGATCAAAAACAACAATACGAAAATTGGAAGCGGAAGCGGCTTAGCCAAAAATGTCTTGATTCGTGCATACATAGCTAAATTTCACCCCCTTCTTCGCGAGCTTCGTCCTCTTGCGCCTTAAATATTGATCCCACTCGTGGAATCTAGCAATACGTTGCTTTATAAAATTCATGTCAAGATTCCGTTTAGAGCTTAAATTTAATAGGTCGCTCGGCATTGTTTTACCTGAAGAGTCAGGCTATTTCCGGCTCAGTAACTTGCTGAGTAGCGCAACAATGCAAATTGCCCCAAGGGAAAAAGGCAGGATAGCCAAACTCTTATCTTTAATTGACAAGGCAATCCCAAAAGCGAGAACGCTAGCCACATAAATCAATGAGACACTAAATATTCGTTGAAATTTAACATTCCACGAACGCAATAATGTTAAAAATGTTTTCATAAGTTACGATTATACACTTAGTTTGGTAAAGATGTCTCGTTGCGAAAATGTTGCATAACGCAACGAGACAGGCATCACCCCTTAGGAATAGTGAGAGCTAGCTCAGCTCAACACGAGTACCGACGCCAGCCATCAAGGCCGCCGCTGTAGTCGAATTTGACTTCGACACACTTGTTCTCGTTTGCCGCAGCCACAAATGTCTGATCGAGAGCCCAGAAGGCCACCACCAGAGTTGTGCCGCAGCCGGCAGCCGCATAGCCAGGCAGCCTGCCACATACGTAGCCCCAGAGCGTGCCATAGCCGATGAACACGCCACGCTGGTTCATGCTGCGAACCTCAGATTTCGAGTATCGCAGATAAATCGACCAGCCGAACGAAATGTTCGGATCGGCGGTGATCGGGTAGGCGTAGTTGCCGCCGGCGTGGTCGACCACCTGAGTCAGCGTGGCACCGTCGGACTCGTAGTGCGTGGGCACCGAGACTCCGTTGGCGTCTTTCGCCCAGGGCACCTCAACCGCCATGACGACGATTCCACGCGTATCCGTGACGATTGCTCGTCCGTCCTTGACGACTGACACCTTGCCGCCGTCCGGCACGCTCACCCTGTAGGTGTAGCGGCTCGGGGCGCTGGCGTTCTTGATGGTAGTGAGCATCTGCACACCGCCATCTGTCGGCACAACTGCGTTGGCTGAACCGTTCGTGCCTGCGTAGGCCACCGTGCCACCGGACAGGCGTGTGGCTTTGCCGGCGTCACCAGCGTTAGGCAGCGAGATGGACATCTCCTGGCCATTGGCAGTGACGCCCACGCCGTTACTCAGATCCTTGGGGACATCGACCTTCACGTTGTCGCTGGTAGCGACTGCAGCTGAGTCAACGTCAGCGGAGCTTTGAGCAGGCTCAGCGACCAGATTGTGGCTGCTGGTGCTCGTGGTACGCAACGCGGTGGCGACCTCCGATGTGGAGACCTTGCCACCATCGGCGGAGGCTGCACTCGGGACAGCCGCTAGAGCCGTCGTCATCAGGACAGATGCAACCATCATGGAGATGGTGCGCTTTTTGGCGCTCAATGTTACTCCTGCGGTGATGCGTATCTACTCTTTTGGAGCAGATAAACTTGAAGGATTTCCTCAAGCCGTGCGCAGTTTGCCATTGGCTCGTATACGTAGTCAAACGTATATTTGAATATTTATGAAAAAGTTAATAATTCTTGCCATCAGCTATATTTTTTACTACAGACATAGCATGTTTTACAATATAAACATAACTCTACATAGGAAACGAGGTTCAGTAATGACAAGACATCTGGTAAGTGACCTAAAGTATGTTGCCGAAGATTATAGAACTGAGGATTTGCTCGGCTTCGATACCTATCTCTCTAAGCTAAAAGCGAAGGTCGAAGCAAGCGCCCAGAAATCGCTCATAGGTATTGTTGGAAACTATGGCAGTGGAAAAAGCGTAATGCTCGAAGCGCTTAAAGAACAGCTTGGTGATTCTGTACATTGGATTCATTTTGATGCGTGGAAATACCCCGACAGGAATCATCTATGGGAAGGCTTCGTGCTTGATTTCGTTCAGCAGCTATCACCCGACGATTTTAAGCAGGTTTTGAAAGAAATAGATGGCAGTTCCGAAGATGCTAAAAAAGCTCTGATTAGTCTTTTTGGTGATGCGGCGGGATTTCTAAATTTCGTAGTTCCAGGCACGGGCCTTATAGCAAAAGGTGCGATCGATAAGCTTAGCTACTTCGCAAATACAAGCCCTGCACGACGTGTCTTTCAAATCCAAGATATATTTCAAAAACTTCTCAAAAAACGCGTGAAAAAACCCGTATATATTGTCATCGAGGACGCAGATCGGTCAGGTGAAGCTGGTATATTCTTCATTGAAACACTTAGCCAATTCCTGAAAAGTCTTGATGGCAACGACGATATAAAGGTCTTCATCCCAATAGCACAGAAATCGTTCATTGATAAGCGTGACGCATACATTAAGGCGCTTGATCTGATTGACTTTTACGACCTCGGTAGCAGAGATCTAACACGATTTGTAGAGAAAATCTTTAACAATAAGCTCGCAGAAAACCCTCTAGTGAAACACCACATAGTAGAGTGGCTGCAACGGCTCGTACATAACCATCAGTTAACAATACGTGATTTAAAATCTATCATCAGAAATACCAATAGCCAATTTGTAGCACTTCAGAATTCTAAATACTCGCCCGATGCACGGATCTGTCTAATGATAGAGTCGTCAAGATACATATTTGAAGAATCTTTAGGAAAAGCGGACTACATTTTTAGTGGGCTAGTCACTCGTAAAAAAGTAGATCCAAGGACACCTCTTGAACTTTTTCTGTTCGCAATAGGCCGCCAGATGTATATACCTCACATGGCTGATATAGTTAATCATAATACAGTTGATACTGCTTTTAGTAAGCCTATTGAATTCATCGGTAATGAAGAATATTCCATGACAAAGCCACAAAGTGATTATGGAATACCTTACGGCATGGAGGGAAGGTTTGTTCTCCCTCAATACTACATTCTTGATTAGGCGAGGAGGGAATCCTTTTCTTGTTGCATCAGAACTAACACTGTTAGTTCTGTGTATTTCCCATCGATTCCCTCAGTCCTACACTCAAGAAAGAAAAAGAACCAACAGAGAGGTTGGTTCTTTTTCTTTGGTGGGCGAGGAGGGAATCGACACCGTTAGACTGCAAAACTGCCACTGGCAGCTTTGCTTATATGCATTCGATTCTACCTTAGACTTCACAAACCAAATAAAAACCGCCTCTTACGAGACGGCCTTTATTTGGTGGGCGAGGAGGGAATCGAACCCTCACGAGCTTGCGCTCACAGGATTTTGAGTCCAGCGCGTCTACCAATTCCGCCACCCGCCCATCGAGCACATAATTGGTAGGAACAGGGCTATTGTACTATACTTATAGGGATAAAGCGATACCCTCGCATATATTTTTATGATTAGCCCACTTTTTGACGATAATGACGACAAGAAGAAGCCCCAGAAGCAGGGCTCTGAATACGTACTCCCAAATCGCCACGGACGCACTATCCAGCCAATTAGCAAGGATATTCGGGCTGAGGACAATCACACAGTACATCCAGTGGTTCCGCAACAGCATCATGTTGTACAACCAGTGTCTACTCATCATGTGCCTACAGCAGACCCCGAAGAAGACAAAGCAGTTCACGTTGGCAGTGAAACCAAGCGCCACGATACCCCTAAACACAAAGCAGGCCACAGCAAGGGCGCCAATCCAGCCGTCGAACTCATTAGGCGCAAGTTAGAAAACCTGTACACTGCTGAGCCAGATGCCGGCAAGGAAATGGCCGAAGTTACCGCTGCGCCAGCTGTTACGGCGCCACAACGTAGTAAACACCAGCAGTTTATGTACGACCTCAGTACTTCCGGCAAATCTTTGGCGCAAATTCAAACCGAGTGGCACAACTATTACCTCGCATTGCCAGATGACGAAAAGCATCAAGTCTGGCAAGAGTTCTACACCAATAATGGCAAGGGAACTTCGTTTGGTGCTGCACAGCCTGTGCCTCAGCCAGCGCCTGTAGCCAACCCACAACCCGCTACTGCGATTCATCCCGTAACTGGGCTAGAAACCATAGCGCCAGCAGAGCCAGAAAAACCTGCAGAGCCCGCTAAACCGGCTGTAAATCCAATTGAGTCCATGATTGTTGTTGCCGACCACGCCCAGCAGCCACAAGAGCCCGAAAAGAAAGAGCAAGAACCCAAAAAGCCAAAGTCGGTAGCCAGTAAAGCCGCCGGCAAGGGTGCTAAAGCCCTCAAGAAGCAGGTACTTAAGCGCGTCAATATGAGCGCCGCACAGCAAGCCAAGGCAGCCCAGCACTTTAAGTCGCTGTTATTCGGTATTAGTAGCGCCACAATCGTTTTAGCAGTCGTATTGTTTGGTCTGTTTAACGAAATGATCATCGCACCGCTTATTCAGCCAAGCAGCCACGCCAGCGCCACGCCAATTATCCTAAATTCAGATGCGGTTGCACCAAGTAGCACACCCGAGATCATCATTCCTAAAATTAACGTTGAGATTCCGGTTGATTACTCACTAACCACCAACGACGAAAGCGCCGTCGAAAGTGCGCTGGAAAACGGCATTGTTCACTATCCAAGCACCGTTAAGCCAGGTGAGCAGGGAAACGCCGCGTTCTTTGGCCATTCCAGCAACAACATCTTTAACCCAGGTAAATATAAGTTTGCGTTCGTATTGTTGCATGAGCTCGTACCTGGTGATATTTTCTACATTACCTATAGCGACAAAGTCTACGCCTACCGCGTCTACGCCAAGCAGGTCGTTAAGCCAAGCCAGGTCGAAGTGCTCAACAACGTCGAAGGTAAGCTAGCCACGGCTACGCTAATTACGTGTGACCCACCAGGCACGTCGTTAAACCGTTTAGTCGTTTGGGGCGAGCAGATTAGCCCTGATCCGAGCGGTGCCACAGCACCAGTAGCAAATACCGATACCGGCGCTGCGACTGCAGAGCAGCCAAGTAAGATCAATGGCAACGGCCCAACGCTCTGGAAGCGCCTAACCAGCTGGATCACCGGCAACTAATAGCCGCTACACCTGCCTTCTCTGAGGCACTCTTCAGGCATATCGACCCGCAAGCAAGAGACCAAACTATAGGTGTAGCAGGGAGATACCTGAAAGTGTCGATAAGGTGATAGGTTAGAGGTCGTCTGCGGTGCGCAGCGGGGTCTTCTGTACAGAAGTTGAGCCAGCAGCGTTCGTTGGGGCAACGGTGTAGAGATACTTATAGTCGCGATCGAAAAGTGGCAAGAAGTTTGGGCTTTGAGCGTTGAGAGTCTGGCGGTTAGTACCGTCAAAATCGAAGACTACAATTTTGCCGCCTGAGACATACATAATGCGGTTGCCGTCCATCCAAGTTGCATGTGACTGTGGAGTGTCTAGAGCAGCAGGAATAGTGTAGGCGTAGCCCTTGTCGTTCTCAGCGTCATAAACAGAGAACTGACTACCGTTCTCAGCCATTACAAAGCGTGTGTTGGCAGAAAAGTAAACGTAGTTGACGTTTGGTACTTTTAGAATACGTACAGGCACGCTAATCTGCTGACTCTTGACCATCTCGGCAGGGTTCTTATAGACATATACTTTGCCGTCAGCTGCGCTACCAGCTGCAGCGTACCAATCACCCTGATATTTGGTAAGGTTCACGACATACTGTGAGCCAGCAGCCAATGTCCGAATAGTGTAATTGTCGTTACCTTCACGCCATTTAATGGCAATCTTGCCGTCAGCTGCGCCAGTTGAAGTAGCGTAGAGCATAATGTCGTCACCATATGACTTAAAGGCTTTAACGCCAGTTAGATAAGCCTTTGGTGCAGGCGCTTCAAGGCTCGCGGTCGTGAGTGCACCCGCAGCCTCGTCGTACAGATAATATTGGTCGTATTTTTGGTCACGCAGCTCGACAGTGGTTGGATTTACGCCCCAGGTAGTGGTCAGATTGAGTGACTTAGAAGTATCACCCCGGTCGAGCAAAACATATTCGTAAGCCTGCTGGCCATCTTTTTGGAAAGTGTGTTTGAGCACCACGTGCCTGTTATCTGTTGACCACTGAATCATTGTCCAACCAAATGCAGCGCCAGCTTGCGTAGGGGTATATGCAGAATCTGGCAGTGTTATTTCTTCGATGTTCTTAGTAAGTTCTTTTGGCTTGCTCAGGTCGTATACTTCGAATTTATTTTCGGTCATACCGTTGTTTTGCGTTAGCATCCAGTGACGGTCAGGACTCTCAGTAGCAAGCTGTACGGTCTTATCGTAGGTCTTAACGGTAGAAGTTTGGAGCGTCTTAGGGAATAAGAAAGGATAATCAAAGCGCTCGACACTACTGCCTTCAACGCTAACAGCTCGTTTCCACTCACGGTAGCCATCTCGTTGCAGGTTAAAAGTATATTGACCAGAAGATAGCAGCAGACGAGCGTTAGTCTGGTTGTCATTCTTTTTGCCGTTTACATATATAGTAGCCGGATTAGGGGTAGATGATATAAATACCAAGCCGTTCTGAACAACCTTGCCGTTTCGGTCAACGCCAAAGCCATATGCTTGGTAGATCAGCACTGTTGTGGTCAGAATGAGCGCAATCGCAATTAGGACATAGCCGACGAAAATGCGGATAGTGTGCGCTCTTTGTTTTTGGGGATCTAAGAAATCCATAGGTCAATACTATTATATAACTCTTGCATTATTTGACCAGCCCTATTGAATACATTTTTTGTATTGCATGCAAGGCCAGGGGGCGGTACTATAGCTATAACGTACGCGTAAAAGACACAAAAGGGTAACAACACGTGGGCAACAATATTATCGAAATTAATGGCAAGCGTTACGACGCACGCAGCGGCTCCTTCCTTGGTGATGGGGTCAAGTCTGCGCTACAACGCCAGCACAGCACACACCATGGTCGTGTTATCGATGGCTTTGTCAAAAAGCCATCTACAGCATCCGCTAAGCCATCTGCGTACAGCGATCAGATAGCACCAACGCAACAAACTATGCCAAAAACGCATGTTATGCAGTCTATGGAACCTATCAAGCACGCTAAGCGACAGGTCGTTAAGCGTGTTCCAGCACAACCCGCAAGTGGTCACAAGCCCGAAAAGTCTAAGACTTTAATGCGTGCTGTCGTACAAAAGCCGGTCGCCTCTAAAGGGGTAAAAGCACAAGGCAAAGCCGAAATTGCAGCTAAAACAGTTTCCGACCTTACGCCAACGCACAAATTAGCTGCACACAATGTCGATAATCGGCGTCTTGCTCGTGCACGCGTAGCTGCACAGAGCCAGCGGATTCAGCGCTTTACCACCATACAGCAAAACCACCCTGTGCAAGCTCGTGCCATAAGTCCAGCTCGCGTGCAAACACCAGTTCATGCGACTCCTCCACAAAAGGCAGCACACACAACGCAACCAGCGCACAATACTGCACACAACACGCAGCCTCAGCACAGCACACACCACCAACCACGTTCGCAAGATTTATTCGAAGCAGCTATCGCCAATGCCAAAAGTCACGAACAACCAGCCAGCAAGGTTAAGCGTAGCCGTGGTCAAAAATTAGCTGGCTTTACCGCTGGCATTGCAGCCTTCCTTATTCTGGGTGGTTTTATCGGCTATATGAACATGTCTTCTATCGAAATGCGTGTCGCATCTGTTCGCGCAGGCTTTACCGCTCAACTTCCTGGATACGCGCCAACTGGCTACAGCATGGCAGGCGGCATCAAAGCTCAGCGAGGCGTCGTAGCCACTACTTATCGTTCGGGCGACAGCTCTTACACACTGCAACAACAGCAATCCGACTGGGATAGCCAAACATTATTCGATAATGTCGTCTCCATGTCAGGTGAGCAGCACCAGACACTCGAACAGAGTGGCCGCACCGTATATGTCTACGGCAACAACGCAGCATGGGTAAATGGCGGGGTCCTGTACAGCCTCAAAACTGGCGGCAGCATCAACAGCGACCAGATTTTGTCTATCGCTACAAGCATGTAGCCAAAACACTTCATTTCTCTTATAATTACTTCTTATGAAACCTATCCGTACTCGATTTGCGCCAAGTCCAACTGGCTATTTACACGTCGGCGGCATCCGTACCGCTCTTTTTGCATGGCTTATTGCACGCCAATCCGGCGGCCAGTTTGTACTTCGTTTTGAGGATACCGACAAAAAGCGCGAAGTCGAAGGTGCGCGCGAACACCTCATCAAGAGCTTACGCGCGCTTAACCTCGCATATGACGAAGGTCCAGATATTGGCGGCCCGTACGGCCCGTACGTTCAAAGTGAGCGTCTAGAACGTTATAAGAAGTGGGCTCAAAAACTTATCGACGCCGGGCGCGCATACGCCGACCCGTATAGCGCAGATGAAGTACAGGCATTTCGAGAGCAAGCTCAAAAAGAGAAGCGAGCATTTCTGTACCGCAATCATCGTCCTGAGAATCCTCCAGTATGGGACGGCTCAACACCACTGCGTTTCAAGTCCGAGCCCAAAGCCTACCAATGGCACGACGAAGTCATGGGCGATCTCAGCACTGGCCCCGAAGTGATTGACGATATTATCCTCATCAAGTCAGACGGCTATCCTACGTATAACTTTGCGCACATTGTTGATGACGCCGAAATGGAAATTGGCTGTATTATTCGTGGCCAAGAATTTATTGCCAGCCAACCGAACTACCTCAATCTCTATGAAGCATTAGAAATTGAACGACCGCTAATTGCTACCGTGCCACACATTATGGGTCCAGATGGCAAGAAAAAGTTGTCTAAGCGTGATGGCGCCAAAGATGTGCTCGATTATATTCGTGACGGCTTCCTACCAGAGACACTTGTAAGTTTCATTGCAACTATGGGTTGGAATGACGGAACTGAGCAAGAAATCTTTACACAAGATGAACTTATTCAGAAGTTTAGCCTCGATCGCGTCCAGCGTAGTGGGGCGCGTTTTGACGAGCAACGCCTTAATTGGATGAACGGTCATTACATCCGCGAATTATCTGTTGACGAACTCTACAGTCGCTCACAAGGTTACTGGCCAGAAACTGCCACCGACCAATCTGACGACTACAAAAAAGCTGTCCTTGGACTTATTCAAGAACGCCTCAAGTTCTTGGGAGAAATTCCTGAGCTCACCACATTCTTCTTTGAAGACTTACCGGTTAACATGGAGCTCATTGGTGGCAACAAACAACTCAAGAAATTTGAACATACTGACCTCAAAAACCTTCTCGAACAGGCCAGGGAAACCATCGCTGCCAGCGACTTTAGCGTCGAAGATCTTACCGAGCGACTTAACAAACTCCTCGAAACTACCGGCCAAAAGCCAGGTATTCTCTTTAGCTTAATTCGTATAGCAAGTACACAGGCGCCATTCAGTCCAGGCTTGGCTGATACGCTCCACGTACTTGGCAAAGAAATTGCGTTGCGCCGCATCGACCAAACACTTTCCGCACTCTAGTTTTGCACATGATGCAATAACGTTATAAGATATACGAATCTCAACCGAGATACTGGCCACCGGCCATCCCAAACCGAAGGGGAAATAAACCTCGTGACTCTCATGGAGAAGACCGACACTGGTCTGGATCTGACCACGGTGCCCAAGGTGCTCCTTGTACTTGCCAGTGGCAAGAGCATGGACATCTACATCGAGGGCAGCTTCAGCCTCGCGCAGATCAACCGACTGCACCAGATCGCCGCGACCGTGTTCGTCGAGCAGGGTTTCAACGCCGACACCACCAGCGTCACCACGCAGGCCGGCCCGAATCCCCACCGACGAGTCGTACTGAGTATTACGCTCATCGGCAACGCACTTCCGAATCTCAAGCCGCTCATCGAGCTGCTGAAGCCGCGCTACACCGCGACGGCCTCACTGGCAGTCCGTCCGAGCAGGATGCTCCACTACAAGCTGTTCTTGCCCGCAAGGCGAACGCTCAGGGCCGACCGTGCTCTCGCGCTCAAGAACGGGCCCAGGGGTGCCAGCACCAAGGGCAGTGAAGTGGAACTCTGGCTCACCAAGGCCACGACCAACGCCGGCATCTGGGAGGAAGCACAGCGAGTCGCAGACCTGGCCAAGTGCCTGATCATCGGCGACATCTTCCGCTACTAGTGGACTGAGCAAGTCGAAACCTTCGGATAAGTCCTGGCTCTGCTACCACATCCCGCTCATCGGGATCTTCTTACAAAGAAGAGTAGAGCCAGGCACCATATCGAAACTTTCTAAACCACTCCTAACGGGGGTGGTTTATTTTTACTTTTGAATTTTAAGTATAAGCGTTGTTACAATAGAGTTCATGAATGACGATATTTCAACGTCTCCCAAAACAAATACGACAGAACACCAGAACTCTCCCATCCACCAGTGGCAACAATCTGTCGGTCAAGGGGGCTCACAAACCAACAACCATCAATCTAACCATGGTAAGCGTAAGTGGTGGCCGCCACGTATGCCTCAGACAAAAAAACAGTGGATCATTACTATTGCCGCGATTGTCTTGGTATTGGGCGCTGGAATAGGCACCTATGCACTGTTTCATAAACCAGCCGAAAAACCCGTAACTAAGAAAAGTACTTCTAAAAAAGTAGCCGCGCCAAGTGTCGTACAACCGACCTCAACACTAACTGGCTTGCCAATTAGTGACGCTACCATTAATGATCGTCCTGTTACAGCCGTAATGATCGAAAATAGTCCAGATGCACGGCCACAATCCGGTGTCGACCAGGCCGGAGTTGTTTTTGAGGCTGTTGCTGAGGGTGGCATTACACGCTTCCTCACCTTGTTCCAAGATCAAGAGCCTACCTATGTTGGACCGGTTCGCAGTGTTCGCCCATATTACATTCAGTGGCTCATGGGCTTTGATGCGGCTGTCGCGCATGTTGGCGGTAGCGGTGAAGCGCTGCAAAACCTCAAAGACTGGGGAGGTAAAGACCTCGACCAGTTCCACAACCCAAGCGCCTACCATCGTATTTCGAGTCGTGTAGCTCCGCACAACATGTACACTGGCATTCCTGCGCTGCGTCAAATTGAGGCAAATAAGGGCTATGGCAAAGCCAACTACGCTGGTTTTGCACGCAAAAAAGAAGCCAAAAGTAGCGCCCCTAATGCCACCAGCATTGATTTTAGTATTTCGGGTGCGCTCTATAATGCACACTTCGACTACGATGGTACAACCAACGGCTACAAGCGCTCCGAAGGTGGTAAACCGCACATGGTCGTCAACGAGTCAGGCGCGCAGACCCAGCTATCACCAAAAGTAGTTGTAGGCCTCGTAATGCCAAAAGGTAACAACGGCATTTATTCAACGTATGGTACTATCGGCTCCGGCAAAGTATATATTTTCCAGGACGGTAACGTCAGCCAGGGTATCTGGCACAAGGCAGACCGCAACAGCAACTTTACCTTTACTGATCCAAACGGCGCTGCATTGCCGCTCAACCCTGGGCAAACCTGGCTTACGGCACTTGGCTCAGACAGTGCTGTAAATTACAAATAGATGAACAACTTCCAGAAATTTACTTCCCAAATCCGCAACCAAATTCTGTTTATTCTGTTGCTCAATAACCTGTTCTTTATATTAGACTGGTGGCTTGTTGACGAGTTCTTTAAGCTAACCGGTTACTGGTTCTTTGCGAGTCTGATCATCGTACCGGTGCTATCAATAACCATTATTCCTTGGATTAGCACACGATACATAACTCAACCGACAAAACTTATCTGGCAAGCTGTCCTACATCTCGCGCCAGAAACTACCAGCGTGCCTGCACCCGACCTCAAGCAAGCTCATCTAGGTAAAGACCTCGTAGTAAGCCTTGTATCGCATATATATCAGCTAGCGAGCGTCGCCGACACGGTCGCCAAGACTGCCGAAAAAGACGAAGGCAATTTGGCGCACGATTTTGTTGCAACAAGCATGCCGCTACCGCTTATAGTATTGGACAGCGAGAATACTATTGTGTTTGCCAATCAAGCAACCGCGCAGTACCTCAAAGCAGAGCAGGCTGACCTTGTGGGGCAAAACTTTTACTCTAAAGTTGACCTGGCATTCACCACAGAGCATACTTTTGACGCCTGGTTAGCAGATGCCAAAACAAACAAAGCCGTAGCGAGTCAGACATGGGAGCGTGTCCGCCTTAATCGACAGGCAGAAGATCCTTCAAGTGACCCTCAATTCGATCTTGCAGCATATTATAACCGTGACAATCCACAGAATTTTGAGACTATGCTGATTTTGTTCGACCACACTGATCAGTACGCTCAAGATGACCAAGCCATGAGCTTCGTGGCAATAGCAGTGCACGAATTGCGTACGCCATTAACACTATTGCGCGGTTATATCGAAGCATTCCAAGAGGAGTTAGGTGGCAAAGTTGACCCCGAACTCGATGGCTTTATGAAAAAAATGAGCGTCGCGGCCAGCCAGCTCTCGACATTCGTAAACACTATTCTTAATGTCTCTCGTATTGAGAATAATCAGCTTGAGCTTCAGCTCCACAAAGAATCATGGCCAGATATTCTACAAAGCGCCGTTGATACCATGAGACCACGTGCCGAAGTACGCGGCATTAGCTTAGAGCTAACTATTGATCCAGAAATTCCTGAGGTTGGCGTTGACCGAGTTAGCATTACCGAGGTGCTTAACAATCTCGTTGATAATGCTATTAAGTACAGCGGCGGCAGCGATCGTATTCAAATTCATACCTACAAAACAAACGAGGGCAATATCGAAACAACTGTCAAAGATTTCGGTGTTGGCATTCCCGAATCCGCGGTGCCGTATATATTCGACAAATTCTACCGCAATCACCGTAACCGTGCCCAGATTGGCGGCACTGGACTTGGGCTCTATCTTGCCAAAACAATCGTCAATGCGCACGGTGGCAACATTTGGCTACGATCGCACGAAGGCGAAGGTACTACGTTTGGCTTTACCGTTATGCCATTTACAACTGTTGCTGGCAGCGACAAAACCAGCGATAATGGAAATACAGACATTGTTCGTAGCGCACACGGCTGGATCAAAAACCACTCAATGTATCGGAGATAATTTATGGACCCACACACAGTAACCTCAGACCATCCAATTGGCAAAAAAATTCTCTGTATCGAAGATGAACACTTTATTAGTGAGCTATACGTTCGCGCACTCACTAAGGCAGGTTACGATGTAACAGTCGAGGTTGACGGACAAAAAGGCCTGGGCTTAGCACAAACAGATGACTACGATATTATTTTACTCGACCTCATGATTCCGACCATCACGGGCATTGAAGTACTGCGTCGTTTGCGCAATAAAGATGAAACTCCCAAATTACACGCCAAAGTAATCATTACAACCAACCTAGAGCAACGTGAAGATATCCGTGCCGACATCGAGAATCAGGCTGATGGCTACATTGTAAAAGCCGAAATCACCCCTCATGAGCTTGTTGGCTTCCTCGACACGCTTTCTTTGTAGAAAACACAATTTTGTGATATAATATTACAGTCCTCCCCGGCACTCTCTCAAGAAAGCAGGGAAATTGTGACTGTACCTCGAACCGATGGCCCCGGCAAGAAGCCTCCGATCAGTGATTGGGAGCAGCGGCAGCGTGGACTGAAGCGCATGGATGCTCAGGCTTTCGTCGTCTTCGACCTCGGCCCGGCCATCCTCAGCGTGTGCCTGATCGCCGCCCTGAGCATCTTCGTGTTCTGGCAAAACTGGAACTGGTGGCTGATCCCGATCGGGGTTCTCGCCATCGTATGCATCCTGTGTGCGCTCGAACTGACCGACGTTGACGGCCTGGCCGGCGCCGCGGGGATCCTGAGCGGACTCTGCCTGGTAATGATGCTGTTCTACGGCTTCTACCAGATCGACACCAGTGGCCACGAAGTCACCCACAAGACGGCGTTGTTCTGCGGCCTCGACACCGAAAGGGACGATGACGGCAACGTCTACCAGATCTTCCGGGGTCCGAACGGTGACTACGTCATCAACGACGGCACGTACACCGTGACCGACCCGAAGACAGGCAAGACGCACAAGGTCTTCATCACCACCGGCAAGGCCGCGGCAGACACGTTTCACACGGACCACGCGTACAGCATGACCATCGACAACTTCGAAGGCCACAACGCACTCGACGGCATCACTGCCGCGCACGAGGTTCCGACCAACGAAACGTGCAGCAACCGCTGACACTGCCAAGCCTGACAGGCTGAACATCGCAAACAAGTACAGACACAATAAAATAGGGCAAGGGGCGCAGTAGTGCGAACATTGATGATTCGTCATCACTTCACACTACTGCGCACCCAATCCCACTCGATATACAACCGCCTATAAGCGGTTATTTTTATGCTCTCACTAAATTTGAATTATTATATGTTTTATGTTATAATTTTATAGTCCCGCATCCGGCACTCTCTCAAGAAAGCAGGAACTGTTGTGGCTGTACCTTCACGTTCATTCAGCAAAGAACCCCCGGTCGACGACTGGAGCCGCGAGCAGCGCAAGCAACAGCGACGCCGTGCACGCCGCGAGTTCATCCAGGAGCACCTCAGCTTCGTGGTCGGCACAACGTCCATCGTGATCCTGGTGCTGTTCTCGTTCATGCAGAACTGGAACCTCTGGGCTGTCGCCTCTATCGCCGGAGCCATCATCGGCCTCGTCATCGCGTACCACACACCCTCTGGTCTCGGCGCAAGCCTGGGCTGGGCAGCCAACTGGCTGTGCGTGGTGATGGTCGGCATCTACGGGCTCGTCCTCGGCGCACGAAGCGACAACGACGACAGTGTCAACACCATCACGGTGCAGGCCTGCCACATCAACCGCGACGGCCCCGACGGCTACCCGATCCTCGTGACCTCCAAGGGCACGTACACGATCACCGAAGGTACGTACGGCAGCGTCAGCCAGCCGACCGCCGACGGTGCCGCGAGCATGCTCATCCCCGGCCACACCTACCGGCTGCAGATCGACGGCGGTGACTACACCTACGCCAACATCACCGGCGGCAAGGAAGTCTCCAACACCGGTCAGAAGTGCAGCTGACGCTGACACCCGTCCAACGGAATCGCCTTGGTCACCAGCGTCGGTGCTCTCGTCCTGGGCCTCGTGGCACATCAAGCCAGCTGATCTGAAGGAACAAGTACAGATACAATAGAACAGGGACGTGCAGCGATCTTCGCTCGCACAATAGGGCGCGACTGCGTGACACCAATGATGATTCTTCATCAGTCACGTAGCCGCGCCCATCCCACCAAAAAGCTTATTAAACCACCGCCAGAGGTGGTATTTTTGTGTCATAGTTGGCAAAAAGTACCAAAAAATGGTAAAATATGTCGGTATTATCCACTGCTTCAACCGAAGGACTGAGATGGCACATTCATTCGCAATCGCACCCAGCGACAAGCCCACGGACCTCAGCAAGGCTCAGGACGTGAAGGACCGCAAGGTCTACGCAGACGCCGGTTTCACCGCGCTGGCAGAAGAGAAGCCCCGCGCCGAGCTCGCCGAGTCGCACTACCCCGAGATGGGTGACGACAAGGGCGCCTTCCTGCGCTTCTTCAGCCACTTCGTCGACATCGAACGGTACGTCCACGACGTCGACGAGGAAGTGGCCGAACTCATCGCCAGGGCACGCAGCCTGAAGGTCGACGACACCGAGGTGTTCGACGTCATCGATGTCCACGGAACCGAAGACGGCAGCGAGCTGTTGGCATTCGGCCTCGTCCAGTTCGGCGACAACACCCTGCGCTTCCCGATTGTGCAGTGGCGCGTTCCCGGCGACGACGTCGACACCGACAGCTACACCACGATCGAGGAGATCAAGGAGCTACGGCGCAAGACCGAACAGGACCGCAAGGACCGTGAGGAGGAGTACCTGGCGACCGAAAAAGCCAAGCAGCTACGCAACCGGAAAGTCTGGGGCTACCCCTTGCTGGGACTCACGCTCCTGATGTCAGTGGTGGTGATCTACGCTCCGCTGTCCAAATCAGCTGGCTGGCTGGCGCTCGGGCTGCTCGGCTCCTTCATCGCGTGCGTCGCAGCCATGATCCGCAGCGCGGTCAGCAAGAGCTTCCTCTGCGGCATCGTCGCGGGCATCGGTTTCGCCAACGTGATCGGTGTCATCGTCGGTCTCTCCTACCTGGAGAACATCGGCGTCATCAAGTAGCCGCAACACCGCGTCAACCCGAATGAAACCAACTCAAGGAGGATAAACGTGCGCCGTGGGCGTGGAGTAGGGACATTTGTCTCATTTTTACTTCACGTCCACCGCGCCTCTCAACCAAAATGCATAATCGCCAAAGCAGGCGGTTTTTTTATGTCCAAACTACACCAGTTTTCCCTGGTATTTACGAGGTATAATAGGATTACTATGCAAGAGGAACATGATGAATCGGGCGTTTCAATCCACGCCGGCTTTCCAAACCCCGCGGCTGACAAGTCGTTGGGTAATTTAGACTTGCACCAGTTACTGGTACCTCGACCAGCGAGCACATTCTTATTTCGTATTTCTGGCAGCCAGTGGCAAGAGCTAGGTATTTTTGACGGTGATATTGCGGTCATCGATCGCGCACTCGACGCGCACAGCAATGACACCATTGTGTGGTGGAGTGAGGAAGCTGGAGAGTTTTCTTTATCTCACCGCACTCATATTCCGGAACATGCAAGCTTGTGGGGTGTCGTTACCGCTGTGGTTCACCAGTTTAGGACATCATGAAGTCGATATATGCTCTTATTGACTGTAATAATTTCTTCGTGAGTTGTGAGCGCGTCTTTCGCCCCGAACTCGAAGGCAAACCCGTTGTCGTACTGTCGAGTAACGATGGTTGCGTGGTGGCACGCAGCAATGAATCCAAAGCGCTCAAAATCCCCATGGGAGCACCGGCCTTCAAATATAAATATATTTTCCGTGACCAAAAAGTAGTGCAATTTTCGGCCAATTTTGAACTCTACGGCAATATTAGCAAGCGTATTACCGAAATTCTCACACAGGTAACGCCGCGCATCGAGGTATATTCTGTCGATGAGTCATTTCTTGATTTGCGTGAGCTGCGTATTACCGACTACCGTATTTGGGCAACAGCGATCCGGGAACGTATTTGGCGTGAGGTTGGTATACCGGTATCAATTGGGATTGCAACAAGTAAAACACTTGCCAAGCTAGGCACAGAGCTCGCCAAAAAGCAGCCAGAAATGCAAGGTGTCGTAGATCTCGTAACAGCTACGCAAGAAGAACGAGAGCAAGCACTGCACCAAACTCCTCTTAAGGATATATGGGGTGTGGGCTGGAAATTAGCACCTAAGCTACGAGCCGAGGGCATCAGTACCGCATTGCATTTGGCACAGATGCGGCCGCAACATGCACAACAACTCATGGGTGTTCACGGACGACAGCTGGTTAGCGAGCTCAACGGCAGCTCGTGTCACGAACTAGAGGGCATGGGCCGAGTTGCCAAAAGCATTATGCGTTCTCGTACTTTTGGCGAAGATACTAATCAGGCATACGTTTTGGAGGCGGCAATCGCGTCACTAGCGTCCAGCGCAGCATACGGGCTGCGACGACACGGCTTGCTCGCCAAAAAAATTGGTATTTTTACGATGACCAATCGACATAAACCTGGATTCCGCAAATGGAGCAGGGAGCTAACACTTACCACGCCATCCAATGACAGCGGTGAGATTATTAGCGAGCTCGTTAAGCAGCTTGGTGAGTTCTACAATCCTGGTCAGGCATATCATCGCCTCGGTGTGTTCTTGTATGATTTTGTTCCAGAGGGAGCATTGCAGGTTGACTTGCTGGGAGCTGTTGATACGCACAGTCATGACAAAGCCAAAGCTCGCATGAACGCCCTAGATGCCATTAATAGTCGCATGGGTAAGGGCAAGATTTACTATGCCGCGGAGGATCTTAGCAAGACGTGGCAGCCCAAACACATCATTCGATCGCCGCGCTATGTCTCGCAGTGGAACGAGCTGCCGATTGCACGCATTGTATAATAGGCACATATGCACGACTCCTTCGAAGATCATAAGCTTAAAACCAGCGACCCCAAGAACCACTTTAAGGGGTTTCCGATTATTTCCGATCAAATTACTCGCGATGGTCTGAGCCTCGTATGGAACGAACTTGAGCAAGTGCTCAAACATAATGTCCCGGGCGATATTGTAGAGTTTGGCTGCTATGCAGGAACAACGAGCGTGTTTATTCGCCGCTTGCTCGATACCTATGCATCGGCTGCAGCCTTTCATGTGTACGACTCGTTCGACGGGCTTCCCGAAAAGTCGCCGCAGGACAATAACGCAGCGGGCGTAGATTTTAGCGCGGGCAAGCTCTACGTATCTAAGGCTGATTTTCTAAAAGTATTTCGTGGCACCGGCCTACAGCCACCAATTATCCATAAAGGCTGGTTTGGCGACATGCGCGAACAAGATGTGCCAGAGCATATTGCATTTGGCTTCTTGGATGGCGATTTTTACAGCTCAATTATTGACTCGCTGCGCTTGGTCTGGCCACGGCTCGATGACAATGGTGTTATCCTTATTGATGATTACAAGCGCGAGACACTGCCGGGCGTAGAACGAGCTATCCGTGATTACTTCGGCGGCACCATGCCCGTACTGCAAGCAGCTCACAACATTGCCGTCATTCACAAAGCGAAACAATAGCGTTAGGATAAATTTATGAAGTTGCATATTATCACTGTTGGCGAGCCTAAGCTTCATTACGCACGCGAAGGCTGGAACGAATATATGAAGCGTCTGGGACGTTTTCATCAAGTTCGCGTAACACACCTGGCAGATAAGTGGGCCTATGACGCCGACCATATTCTGCAGGCCGCCGGCTCAGCCTACAAAGTAGGTTTGATTATCGAAGGTAGGCAATTGAGCAGTCCTGATCTTGCACAATTTTTGGATAAACGAGCAATCGAAGGTAGGGAAGTCTGCTTTATTATTGGTGGACCAGAAGGATTGCCGCACCAGGTACGCCAGGCAATGGACTATGCTTGGAGCTTCTCTGATCTTACATTTCCTCATGACCTTGCGATGGTTGTTTTGGCGGAAGCTCTCTACCGGGCCAGCACCATTAGCGCAGGGCATCCGTATCATAAAGCATAAAATTGCCAAAAATATTAAATTATTATAAAATCTATATATTCGCCACTTCGGTGAAGTACTTGTGTGATCCCTTTTGGCAGGCTGCCAGCTGTCAGCTGTTTGACATCTTACAGCCTCACCAAAAGGTGCAGATCCACAAGAACTAACAATTCAGTGGATTGTTGCTCGTACAAAGCAACAGTAACCGACGCTACTCCAGGAGAGCACTGTGGACAAGGAAGCAACTCCGTTCATATCGGAGGAGGATACGCAGCGTATCCGCGACCTGATCAGACGCCTGCAGCGCAGCGAGCATGCAGAAGTGGCCAAGGAGACGGGGAACCCGGACATAGAACGTCTGGCGTTTCAGCTCCTGCCCGACGACATCGTCGAGCTTCCGGCCTACTTCGACCTGCCGCACACGTTCAGCGTCGAAGTCATCGCTGCGATTTGCGCGCTCGCTGAGGCCGGCATTCGCCAGGCCACCAAGAGCCAGCGCCAGATCGAGATGTTCAAAGCAGAGCAGGCCGGCTACGAAAAGCGCTTCGCCGAGCTCGGTGATGAGATCATCAATCGAAACCTCAGCGAAATCGCTGGCAAGGCTGCCGATAACGTCCTCGCGGACATCAGCCAGATCATCGGCGGCATCCAGGTCATCCATCGCAGCGCGTTGACAGAAACTCCGGGTATCTACATGGAGTTCAGTCTCAACAACCTGCGGTTCAGCTACACCGACCGCCAAACCAGCTGCACGGGACCGGCCACTCTCGATGTCAGTTCGGTGGGTGACTATCGGATCATCGAGTTCACGCTCGAGGTGGCGCCCGGTGGCCTGACCGTCGAACAGCTCGACCAGATCGAGAAGGCCGACTACAACGCCAGCTGGGCAGGGTACGGCGACAACTTCGTCAAGTACGCCAAATGCCCGCAAAGGCTGGCAGAGATCTATCCGCAAGCAGTGCTCGACATGCTCGTACCGGAGCTGCTCGGCACCGCCGTCTCGGTCGACTTCTTCGGAGGCCAAGAAACCACCGATGCTGACATACTGAGCATCGAAGCCCGTCGCATTCTGCGCAATCGTGCCGGTATCACTGGTGAACAGCTCGACCAGCCCGAGCGCGATGCGGCCATCATCCAACTCGCCGAAAGGTTCCCGCAACTGCGCAACTTGTTCGGCGGACCCGACAACCCGTCCGCGTAAACAAAAACGCACCATCCAGCAGAAGTCAATTCTGTGGCAACGAGTACGAGGAGTCATCGTCATGCAAGACACCGCAGTCACCAACACAAGCACCACACCGCCTCGCATCACCCTCGACGAAACCGTCCGTGACGCGGTACAGGTGCTCGGCCACAAGGAACTCTGGTGGGTACGCAAGTACACCGCGCATCGCGTTCCGCTGGCTCTGGCCATGTGGCTCACCGTGCTGTTCGCGGACGCCCGCAAGACGAACAGCTAATCCACTGAAACAATGATGTGACCACATCAGCCACTAGCTGGCACTAAAAGGTCCGGAGGGAGTGTTGCTGCCTACTGTCGCGTACGCGATGCCTGGCAGCAACCTCCTTTCCGTAATTACACCCGTCTTGTGCAGCCATCGAGGCTGTTTTTTATTGCCCTAATTATATTAATATTGTAAAATATGTCAGTTCGTCTTATAGATGAAAGTAGTGAGATCTCCCTTGGTAGGGCTGCAAGCTGTTTAATTATCTAGACATCTTACAGCCCTCACCGAACGGTGATGATCCACGAGCTTAAAACTCATGGATACCTTTCTTGGACAGTCCAAGAGGTGCATGCATACCCTAGGAGACACACCGTGTCCCAAAACCCCAAGATCCCTGGCCAGCGAGGACCGCAGAGCGTCACGCACAAGGCCATCAAGGCGCCCACAACCTTCCAGCCGGAGTACGTCAACGACTCGCTCGAACTGAGCGGACCGACGAACGGCCGGCCGGGCAAGCTCTCGCAGTACACGCAGGACCTGTTGGTCTACGTGGGCGCGCTGGAAGCGGAAGTCACCGGACTGCGCGACAAGCAGGACAAGTTCGGCGAGAAGATCACCGGGCTCAACGGCACCATCACGGCGCTGAAGGGGCAGATCACCGCCAACCACGAGCAGCACCAGCGCGCCCTGGCCACAGCCAAGAGCGCCACTCGCACCGCCAACGCCACCATGGACGCCGAACGCTCGAAAGCCAACGCCTTCGAGACGACGCTCAAGCTGGTGCAGAACGTGCACGAGTTGTTCGGGCGAGCAGCGATCGAGACCCTGAACTACATCACCACTGGTGGAGTCAAGACGCTGACCTCGTACTTCACGTGCGGCGGGCTGTACCTCACGCACGGCATCACGCATGGGAAGCGCTTCATCACCGTGGCTTCGGCGCGCACCAACCCCATCAAGCTCCGCGAGCACCGCATCGACCGCTTCGCCGGCGACGACCTGCTGATGCCCGACAAGACCTACCTGCTGTTCCTTCGGGAGGCAGCGACGGTCGAGGGCTACGGGGAGAACAAGAACCGCCTGAGCGACAGTGAGCTGGATCGGCTCTACGACCTCGAAGCGATCAACCGGAAGTTCGGTTGCGGTCACACCGCCATCCAGCACATCGAGATGCGCGAGCAGCTGCTCAAGCGATTCGCTCCGGCGATCGTGACGGTGGTGTTCAAACGTCTGGAGAGCCACGACAGCACCAACGACCACCAGATCGAGCTGACACGCGCGATCATGGTCGCCGCAGGTCTGAACGAGGACACGGCGAACGCCATGGCCAAGGCTCAGTCCGAGGGACTCGACCAGCTCAACCGAGCGAAGCAGAAGCTGCGCAACGAGAGCATCGACCCGGAACTGGCCAAGACCTTGGGCGAAACCGCGCTCAGCGGCATGATGGACTTCGAGGCTCTCGACCTCCGTCCGGAGAGCCTGAGGTTCAAGTCCGAGTCGATCTACGACACGCTGCGCAACCTGT
>CAZZHV010000014.1:0-6123 GCA_964654135.1 uncultured Candidatus Saccharibacteria bacterium | reverse complement strand
CCGGAGAGCCTGAGGTTCAAGTCCG
Source organism: uncultured Candidatus Saccharibacteria bacterium (assembly GCA_964654135.1). Lineage (GTDB taxonomy): Bacteria > Patescibacteriota > Saccharimonadia > Saccharimonadales > UBA4665 > CAMLQK01. The sequence goes on along the minus strand of CAZZHV010000014.1, from coordinate 6,098 downwards.
AGTCGATCTACGACACGCTGCGCAACCTGTCGCAGAGCAGTCGACCGTACCTCTTCGGCACCACGCCCGGACGGCACGACCTGATCAGTCCCATCATCAGGGAGTACAACCGGGAATCCATCGGGTACGCGGCCTTCAACTGGGACAACTTCAGGGAATTCCCCAAGGGCGACACCCACGACCTGGGCACCGACAGTCTCTACGACGTTCCCGGCGGTCAGCCCTGCGTCGACGGTCGACCCACCCAGGCCGCGGAGCCCAAGCCCGACCACTCCGGCGAGTGCCGCAACAACGGCTTCAGCGACAGCTGCACGCACCCGGACCACCAGCCCAAGGGCTGACCACAGAAAGGATCCACGAGAATAAGGTTTTGATACCACTACCTATCGCCTAAACAGGCAATAAAGTGGTTCCGGAGGGAGCGCTGTGTACGTGTCGCCAAATGGCGATGACAACAACCGTACACAGCCTCTCTTCGTAAAACAACCATACGTTTGCACAGCCGAAAGCTGTGTTTTTTATATTTTTGTCTATCTGTTAAATATATGTTATAAATCTTATCAAGGTTAGGCGCTAGGCCTACCTTTTGTTTTTTAACAATCACGACGATATATCTATACCGATACTGCTGTTATGCTGAACTGCAAATTTATATGACCTGTAGATTTACAGTTCGGTGTAACTACTATGCGGTATTGGAGGTGTACACAAGATGAGAAGGCGAACACGAAACGACTCGGTGTGGGGACATATCGTTACTTACGATTCAGAGATTTTCTGGGTCCCCGCGATCATCGTCGCACTGTTCGGCTGGTTTGTAACCACACTGGCTTATTGCTCTGTGGTTAGCGACCAGAACGACCTGCGCGAAGGTCAATTCAAGATTGTCCACGCGCTGGAGGACGCACGTCACACAGGCTCTGGAGACAGCGTCAAGGAAGCAGCCAAGAGTCTCATGTGGACATACAAGGCTGACCTCGGCGTGTCTGAGCTGAAGAACAAAGACTTCCGCAAGGGGGTCGTCGCGTCATCCGAAGCGGGTACCATCCCACAGGTGATAACGCCCCAGAAAACTTGGGACGAATTCCTGCCGGGAGAGGACGACATTCTGACCTCGTGGCTGTCACTTGGCCTCTTGGCGACACTCGCCTTGATGTCATGCGCCGGCAGTCTCTGTTACGCGAACGAGTGCAGTGACTGCAAAGAGTTCATCGCGGACCTCAATCTGCGAAAGCCGTCGCACGTCCTGTTTCTGTTGTGCACGCCGCTGCTGTGGCCGTTCTACCCGATCAGTCTGATCGAGATGCACCTCGATACCAGGCGTCGGCGGATTCGCGACAGGGAAGCACGTGCCATAGCAACAACGAGCACTGGCGAACTCGACATCACCGGTGACGTCATGGGGCGGCTTGTAGCTGCGCTGGACAGCGTCAATGCGACCACAAGGTCTGCCGAGACGTTCGTTGACGATCGCGAGGGAGCCCTCGAGGTCTACCACCGCATCTGCAGCAGACTGGCCGTCGCCCACGTCGAGCAACGCAAGAAGAAGCTCGGCGAGCAGATCGAAGGCCTCGATCAAGAAGCCGCCGACTTCAGCAAGGCCATGCGCAACACGACACAGAAGCGCACCAAGGCCAAGGCTGATCTGTTGGCGCTCAAAAAGCTCGACGCAGCCGACAGCGTACCCGACAGGGAAACAGCCGAAGCGCAATTCAACCGGCTGGTTGCCCTCAACGGTGTCAACGAAGTGTGGCCTCTCGACAACGGCATCGGCCTCTTGGTCAGGGCACGCCTCGACTACGAGGGCAAGCGCTACGACCTCGGCGACTGGAAACTACTGGTCACCGATTGCAGCGTTGACGCATACGAGATCCGAAAAGGCACACGCCCCGAATGGCCTACGTATGAGTACCCGGCGTACCGCTACGGCAACGGAAGGTTCTGCTTCGGCCAACGTCATCCAGAGATGAACGATCGGTGCCAAAGTGGACATCTGCTCGAAGCCGCGATCATCGCCGTCGAGTGCCTCAACTCCGTCAACGACGCCGACCTCAAGAAGGTTCCCAAGGCCTTCATGCGGGTCCCCGAACAAGGAGAGTGATCCGAAAGTGAGTTCATTCGTACAGGCATCGGAAACCCCGGGACTCCCCCGTATTCCGATCCTCAACATCCCGGCCAAGTACTGGGTGCTGCTGATGACCTACATCAAACGCTGCCCCACAGAGATCAACGGCTTCGGACTCATCCGGCGCACCGGTGAAGACGGACTGACCTTCGAGGTCGAGGACATCTTCATCATCAAGCAGCGCGCCACGGGTCACGCCGTCGAGGTCGACGAAGTTGCGTTCATGCGACTCATGCACGAACTCACCGTGGCCGAAAAGGCACACCTGCTGCACCTGCAGTGGCATTCACACGTGCAAATGGCCGCGTACTTCTCGAGTACCGACCACGCGAACATCGAACGCACACCCCGGGTGTCGGGCGCCTGGCTCATCAGCCTGGTACTCAACCAGCACAACGAGCTGGAAGCTCGACTGGACTGGTTCGAACCGTTCCGGTGCTGGTCCCCCGTGGAAGTTCGCGTCACGCACCCGGCCGTTCCGAGCATCACCGAGGAGGTGGACGAAAACATCAGGCAACTGGTGCGACGCGCCGGCCTCCCGATGTTCAAGCCACGGCCACAAGAACTGACCGAGGACTACAGCATCGACGCAACACGACTGGAGGTCGATTCATGAGCTCCGCAGGAGTTCTGTTCGGGTTCCCGGAAGCAGTTCACATCATCGGTGTGGGCGGCATCGGGAGCAATCTGGCACTACCGCTGGCGCGGATGGGTGTCCAGGAGCTGCACCTCTGGGATCCTGACCTCGTCGAGGCCAAGAACCTGGAGTACCAGCACGTCTACCGCGAGAGCGACATCGGCCGCACCAAGGTCGCAGCCTTGGCGGATTACCTGGAACGCCAGGGAGTGACCGCCAAAATCGTGCAGCACGCGGAGGAGGTCACTAGTGACCACGCCGCACAGCTGTCCGGTCTCGTCCTGGTGGGCGTAGACTCCATGAAGGCCAGGCTGGACATCTTCGAGTCCGTCTGCTACAATCCCGGAGTCCTGTGCTATTGGGATGGGCGTACCGGAGGTCCGCAGTTCGATTGCTACCGCATCGAACCCAACGACTCCACTCAGGTCGACTTCTATCGTGACCACCTGTGGTCCGATGAGGAAGTTGCCGCGCTCCCGTGTGGTGACCGCGATGACAGCGAATCCTCTGCGATTCTCGCTCGACTCATGACGCGATCCGTAACCCGGTTCGCCGCCGCACATCTGCAAGGTAAGCAGGAAAAACGACCGAAGATGCGCATCGAGATGAACATCGACGGCATGAAAAGCGCTGTCACCTACCTGGATGACAACGGCCAACCGTACATCGTGTAGTACCGACCGAAGGGAACACCATCATCATGACGACCGACCTGAACAAGGGCGCCACGCCGCAGGACTCCACTCCGGAGGTCGTGCACGTCAGCGCCTACCTCAGCAACGACGTCAAGCGTCCGAGCTTCACCGCGGGTCACACCGTCGGCCAGTACCTGACCGACGCGGGGTTCACCGTGGAGCGGGGGCAGTCCCTCTCACTGAACGGCGAGCCGACCACCGTCGACACCGTCGTGGAGTCCAACCCGGGCACCGTCAACGCCATCGTCGTGACCAGCAGGGTCGCCAACGGTCTCTGACCAGCCGGCGCTCCTAGCACAAACAACAACAAACCCTGACTAACCGCTCGTGCGGAACCAGCTCAGGTCATGGGGTGGGGCGTTCTGATGAACGAGAGAAAACACATCGCTATCAAGCGATCTCTCCAACATCAGAACCCCCATTTCCATGCAAGCACTTCCACGAATGAACAAAATCGTGCTGACGAGCTGTAGACAGCGAAAAGTGCACAAAAAAGCCCCCTGAGAAATCAGGGGGCTTTGCTTATAAGCGAGATGGGGGACAGAGAGAACGAATGGGGTGACGCGTGGTGCGACAGTCTGTAGTAGCACTGCCGCACCCGCGAGCTCACCTCAGGTGTAGAAGATCAGCAAGTGCAGGCTTGCCTGGGAGTGAGACGCAGCGAAATGGGCGCTCCCTTCTTGAGTTGGTAGAAGACTGACATGTCTTTCTCAGTCCTCGCGTTGAAGCGGCCCATGACTCCGCCGACGAAGTGGTCCAGAACCTCGAGGGGCAGACCCGCTCGGTACGTGACCTCGACCTGCTCGCGAACAACGCGTGCGGCGAGTACGCCGTTGAGCAGCAGTAGCTCCTCTTCGATCGGTTCGACCAGCTTGCGGAACGCTTCCTGGTCGTACTCGCCACCGTCAAGTTCGACGATGGGTGCCCGGAAGTCGTAGACCCGCCGATGCTGCGCTGGAGACACGACCTTGGTGAACTTGTCCGGGTCGAAGCTGGCTTGTCGCTGGCCTTCCAGGAGTTCCTGGTCGGTGAACTCACGCGGCTCCGTGTAGGGCAGGGTGTCCACCGGCGTGATCTCCACGCAGTCCAGCGAGTACGGGTACTTCTGCTTGTCGCTGATGAGCGGGAACAACGCGTACGACTGCTCCGTGCGGTCACGCAGCAGATCGATCACGACCTTGTCGAGTTGGTCGAGCTTGTCCTCGGTCACCGTCAGCGGCCAGTACACAACCTGAAGGTAGTAGGCGGTGAACTCCCAGCTCACGAGTCCGTCGAGCTTGTTGAGCCCGAAGTTGAGCGCCGGACCATCCGAGTCGTTCAGGACGAAGGGGGCGCTGGCGTCGCGAGCCTGCAACATGCTGTTGAACAGGTAGTAGCGGTCGATGCCCGCCACGGGGTTGTTGGGGGAAGAAGCCATCAGATGGACCTTCTTTCGTTCTCTCTGTCGATGTGCTCTTGGATTTTGGAGCAAAAAAATACGCTCCAATGAAGCGTGCTTATTTTATCATAATTATATATTTCTTGCAAAAGTGGGGGTTGGGGACAAAGAATAGTAGGGATAGGGCAGGTTGAGTAAAAAGTGGCGCATCGGTGCGGCAACCTATGGTAGCATTGCCGCACCGCGCGTTCAGACAGTTGTACTCAGTGGCGCAGGATCACTCCCGGAACGTCAGATGACGCGTTGACGAGGTCAGTCGTCGTTCTTGTTGTTGACGACCATGAGCCGCTGAAGCCGGAAGAACTCCTGCATGCAGATGTTGACGAGCGCCGCGGACGGGACGAAGTCCTCGGAGAGGAAGTCGGCCTGACGCATGGCGTCGGCGAGGATCTTCATGGAGGGGGCGGCCTCGACGATCTTGGCCGGGTAGTCCGGGACAGGGTTGTCGGAGCCGCCGCCGAAGGGGCCGGGCATGTTCTCGGGGTCCGTGGTGCACTTGAAGAGGTCCAGCAGGGCGTGCCCGAGCAGCTCCGCGGCGTTGGCGGTGCCGAGGCTCTTGGTGATGGCCAGGTTGAGGCCGGTCTGGATGCCGACGTCCTTGAGCACGGTCAGGAAGTTCTCGATGACGCGCAGGTCGTCGTCGCTCAGGACGGATTCGGGCTTGCGGAGCTCGAGTTCGGTCGTCATGATGACGATCCTCTCTGAACATCTAGGCAGTGGTGCACTAGGGATGCCTCGCAACATTCCGGGTGGAACGCTACGGCGTATGATTCTATCACGCAAGATGAACTATAAATACACAGCCCACGTATGTACTCGTAGTTCATCTTGCTTACTATTCTTTGTCAATGTACTTGGAACCTCTGTAAAACAGTGTTCGACAAAACATGATTGTCATTATATAATATATTAGACTACTTATCAAGTAGGTTTTTTACTATTGATATTGAAGTCTGGCCTCTGTTATGGTAGGATATTTGCAGTCTTTCCATGAGACTTGGCCCATATTACTTCGTAATATGACAGCCTCCATCACCACAATTTGGCCCATCTCTTACGAGATGAACCCAAAATGCTCGGAATATACAATTTTATGTAAACACAAAATTGCTACTTCCTCCGCTTTTGGCCTCATCGTCTAACGGTTAGGACACAAGGTTCTCATCCTTGCAATCGGGGTTCGATTCCCCGTGAGGTCACCAA